>JASHSR010000109.1 GCA_030038645.1 Gammaproteobacteria bacterium | reverse complement strand
CGCGCTATCCTCCGCGGCCGCCGCGCGGGTGGTAGCGTCCGCGTGGCACGAGGCGCGGTCGGGAGAAGGACGCGAATCGATGACTCGACGAGACTCGGTGGTCGCGCTGTCGGGCGGTATCGGCGGCGTCAAGCTGGCGCTCGGACTGCAGGGCGCCTGCGCTCCGGGGCGGCTCACCGTCGTGGTCAACACCGGCGATGACTTCGAGCATCTCGGGCTCGCGATCTCGCCGGATGTCGATACGACGCTCTATACGCTGTGCGGGTTGGCCAACGCGCAGCTCGGCTGGGGGCGCGACGGCGAGACGTGGAGCTTCATGACGGAGCTCGAGCGCCTGGGCGGCGAGGCTTGGTTTCGCCTCGGAGACAAGGATCTCGCGGTTCACGTGGAGCGCACGCGACGGCTCGCGGCCGGCGAGCCGCTCTCGGAGGTCGTCGCCGACTTCGGCCGGCGTTTCGGGCTTGCGACGCGAGTGCTGCCGATGACGGACGATCGGGTGCGCACGACCGTGGAGACGGTCGAGGGGACGCTCAGCTTCCAGCGCTACTTCGTCGCGCGCCGCTGCGAGCCCTGCGTCACGGCGATTCGCTATGAGGGAGCGGAGCGCGCGCGGCCGACGCCGGCCGCCCTGCGAGCGCTCGGCGAGCCGGATCTCGCGGCGGTCGTGATCTGTCCGTCGAATCCGTATCTCAGCATCGATCCGATCCTCGCGATCCCCGGCTGGCGCTCGGCGCTGCAGTCGAGCAGGGTACCGGTCGTCGCGGTCTCACCTCTCATCGGCGGCGAGGCCGTGAAAGGGCCAACGGCGAAGATCATGCGCGAGCTGCGGCTCGAGGTCTCGCCGCTCACCGTCGCGCGACACTACGCCGGGATCATCGGGGGATTCGTGCTCGATGAGGTCGACGCGGAGCTCGCCGCTCGCCTCGACGTTCCGGTGCGCGTCGCGCCGACGCTCATGCGTACGCTCGCGGACAAGGAGCGGCTCGCGCGCGAGGTGCTCGCCTTTGCGGGCACGTTGCGCGGCGCGAGGTAGCGCGGCCCGCCCGCGCCGGAGATTTATCCTCACGGTGCGCTCACACTCGCGGGCATAGAGTTGCGGCTCCGTCAGCCTCCGGAGCCGCCTTGGACGCCGTATTCCTCCTCACGCTCCTTGCGCTCTACGGGGCCACGCACTGGCTCGCCCGGGCGGTGACCCGCCTGCGGGGCATCGAATGAGCGCGCTGTACGTCGTGAGCGGACTCGCATCGCTCGGGCTGTTCGCGTATCTGCTCTACGCGCTGCTGCGGCCGGAGAAGTTCTGATGACGCCGGCCTCGGTGGCGTTGATCGCTGCATTGCTCGCGGCGGCCCTGCTCTGCGCCAAGCCGCTCGGGCTCTACATCGCGAGCGTCATGGAGGGCCGTCCGATCGCGCCGCTGCGCGCCGGCG
Source organism: Gammaproteobacteria bacterium (assembly GCA_030038645.1). Taxonomy (GTDB): domain Bacteria; phylum Pseudomonadota; class Gammaproteobacteria; order Steroidobacterales; family Steroidobacteraceae; genus JASHUC01. Next base: position 7,228 of record JASHSR010000109.1, on the reverse strand, counting down.
CGCCGCTCGAGCGGCTCATCTATCGCCTGTGCGGCATCGATCCGGCGGAGCGCATGGGGTGGAAGCAATACGCCGTCGCGCTGATCCTGTTCAACGCTCTCGGCGCGCTCCTCGTGTACGGCCTGCAGCGCCTGCAGCTCTGGCTGCCGCTCAACCCTGAGCGCTTCCCGAACGTCTCCCCGGATTCCTCGTTCAACACCGCGGTGAGCTTCGCCACCAACACCAACTGGCAGGGGTACTCCGGCGAGTCGACGATGAGCAATCTCACGCAGATGGCGGGGCTCGCGGTGCAGAATTTCCTGTCCGCGGCCTCCGGCATCGTCGTCGCCATCGCGCTCATCCGGGGCTTCGCCCTGCGCGAGGCCCAAGCGATCGGCAACTTCTGGGTCGACCTCACGCGCGCGACGCTTTACGTGCTGCTGCCGCTCTCCTTCGCGCTCGCGCTCCTGTTCGTCTCCCAGGGCGTCATTCAGAGCTTCAGCGCCGATAAGTCCGTGCAGACCCTCGAGGCTTTGCAGTATCAGCAGCCGAAGCTCGATGCCGGGGGCAACCCGGTCAAGGACAAGGCGGGCAACCCCGTCATGGAGAATGTGACGACGCGGACACAAACCCTGCCGATGGGGCCCGTCGCCTCGCAGGAGGCCATCAAGCAGCTGGGCACCAACGGCGGCGGGTTCTTCAACGCCAACTCCGCGCATCCGTACGAGAACCCTACGGCGCTCTCGAACTTCTTCGCGATGCTGGCCGAGATCCTCATCCCCGTCGCGCTCGCATACACCTTCGGACACATGGTCGGGGATACCCGGCAAGGCTGGGCCATCCTCGCGGCGATGGGCATCCTCTACGTGTCGCTCGTCGCCGTCGCGGTGCGCGCCGAGCAGGTCGGCAACCCGCGGCTCGCCGCGCTCAACGTCGATCAGGCGCCGACGGCGCTTCAGTCCGGCGGCAACATGGAGGGCAAGGAGGTTCGGTTCGGCATCGGCGCATCCGCCGTATTCGCGGCGACGACGACCGTCACCTCCTGCGGCGCGGTAAACGCCATGCACGACTCGCTCACCCCGCTCGGCGGCTTCGTGACCCTGTTCGACATGATGCTCGGTGAAGTGGTGCCCGGCGGCGTCGGGACCGGCCTCTACTCCATGCTGATCTTCGCCGTGATCGGCGTCTTCATCGCGGGGCTCATGATCGGCCGCACACCCGAGTACCTCGGCAAGAAGATCGAGGCGTTCGAGATGAAGATGAGCGCCGTCGCGATCCTCGTGATGCCCTTCATCGTGCTGGTCGGCACCGCCGTTGCAGTCAGCCTCGCGGCAGGCGAGGCCGGCGTCGCCAATCCCGGCGCGCACGGATTCTCTGAGATCCTGTATGCGTTCACCTCCGCGGGTAACAACAACGGCAGCGCGTTCGCGGGAATCTCGGCCGATACGCCGTTTTACAACTCGGCGCTCGGGATCGTGATGTGGCTCGGCCGTTACTGGCCGATCGTCGCGGTGCTCGCGGCCGCCGGCTCGTTCGCGGCGAAGAAGCGGGTGCCCGTGACCGCCGGCACGATGCTCACTCACGGACCGACCTTCGTCGTCCTGCTGATCGGCACGGTCATCCTGGTCGGAGCGCTCACGTTCGTGCCCGCTCTCGCGCTCGGCCCGGTCGTCGAGCATCTGATGCTCTGGAGGAGCTGAAGTGCCCGAGCTCGCTCGCAAAGCCGGCGCGGCGGCGGACCGCGATGCGGAGCCGCTGCCGCCGCGTACGCCCGCGGCGGCGGGTCGTAGGCTCTCGATGTTCGATCGGACGCTGATGTGGCCGGCGCTCCTCGACGCCTGCCGCAAGCTCGATCCGCGGGTCCAGTGGCGCAACCCGGTGATGTTCATCGTCTATGTCGGGAGCATCCTCACGACGGGCTTGTGGATCCAGGCGCTCGTGGGGCGGGGCGAGGCGCCGGCGTGGTTCATCTTCAACGTGTGCCTCTGGCTGTGGTTCACGGTGCTGTTCGCGAATTTCGCGGAAGCGCTCGCCGAGGGCCGCAGCAAGGCGCAGGCGGCCTCGCTTCGCGGCCTGAAGCAGGCCGTGCTCGGCAAGAAGCTCGGCGCCGCGCGGGACCGCTCGATCTACTCGCGCGTGCGGGCGGACGCGCTGCGCCGCGGCGATGTGATCCTCGTCGAATCGGGCGACTACATCCCGGCCGACGGAGAGGTCATCGAGGGAGCGGCATCGGTCGATGAGAGCGCCATCACCGGGGAGTCCGCGCCCGTCATCCGCGAATCCGGCGGCGACTTCTCCGCGGTGACGGGCGGCACGCGCGTGCTCTCCGATTGGATCGTCGTCGAGGTGACGGCCGATCCGGGCGAGACCTTCATCGATCGGATGATCGCCATGGTCGAGAGCGCGAGGCGGCAGAAGACGCCGAACGAGATCGCGCTCACCATCCTGCTCGTCGCGCTGACGCTCGTATTTCTGTTCGCCACCGCGACGCTGCTGCCGTATTCCATCTACGGCGTCGCCGTCACGAAGCTCGGCACGCCGGTCACGATCACGGCGCTGATCGCGCTGCTCGTCTGCCTGATCCCGACGACGATCGGAGGCCTGCTCTCCGCGATCGGCGTCGCGGGCATGAGCCGCATGATGCAGGCGAATGTCATCGCCACGTCCGGCCGCGCCGTCGAGGCCGCCGGCGACGTGGACGTGCTGCTTCTCGACAAGACGGGCACGATCACGCTCGGCAATCGCCAGGCCGCGGCGTTCGTCCCGGCGCCCGGCGTCGCCGCCGAGGAGCTGGCCGACTCCGCGCAGCTCGCCTCCCTTGCCGATGAGACGCCCGAGGGCCGCAGCATCGTCGTGCTCGCGAAGCAGCGCTTCCGGCTGCGCGAGCGCGACTTGCGCGCGCTCGCCGCGGAGTTCGTGCCCTTCTCGGCGCACACGCGCATGAGCGGGGTGAATATCGGCGCACGGCAGATTCGCAAGGGAGCGGCAGACGCCATCCGAAAGCACGTGGAGAGCCTGGGCCAGACGTTCCCGAAAGGCATCCTCGCCAACGTGGAGGAGATTGCCCGCAGGGGAAGCACGCCGCTGCTCGTGAGCGATGCCGCTCGAGTGCTCGGGATCATCGAGCTCAAGGACATCGTCAAGGGCGGTATCAACGAGCGATTCGCCGAGTTGCGCCGCATGGGCATCAAGACCGTGATGATCACGGGAGACAACAAGCTCACGGCCGCCGCGATCGCCGCGGAGGCCGGCGTCGATGACTTCCTCGCCGAGGCGACACCCGAGGCGAAGCTGCGCCTCATCCGCGATCATCAGGCCGAGGGCAGGCTCGTCGCGATGACCGGCGATGGGACGAATGACGCTCCCGCGCTCGCCCAGGCCGATGTCGCCGTCGCGATGAATACCGGGACGCAGGCGGCGAAGGAAGCCGGCAACATGGTCGACCTCGACTCCAACCCGACCAAGCTCATCGAGGTGGTCGAGACCGGCAAGCAGATGCTGATGACTCGCGGCGCGCTCACCACCTTCAGCATCGCGAACGACGTCGCCAAGTACTTTGCCATCATCCCTGCGGCATTCGCGACCACCTATCCGCAGCTCGACGCGCTCAACGTCATGCGCCTCGCGAGCCCGCTCTCTGCGATCCTCTCCGCCGTCATCTTCAATGCATTGATCATCGTCGTCCTGATCCCGCTCGCCCTGAAGGGCGTGAAGTACCGCGCGCTCGGGGCCGCGGTGCTGCTGCGGCGCAACTTGCTCATCTACGGACTCGGTGGCATCGCCGTGCCCTTCGCCGGCATCAAGCTCATCGACATGGCGCTCGGGCTGGCGCACCTCGTGTGAGCGTCATGCGCCTCCCCGAAGAGCCAAGCGTGAGCCGCACCCAGGAGCAGCCGTGAACAGCGGCAAGGAGCGAACGTGAGCCGCCCCATTCGACCCGCCGTCGTGCTGCTGCTCATCCTCACGCTGATCACCGGCATCGCCTATCCGCTCGCGGTGACCGGCGTCGCCCAGTGGCTGTTCCCGCGCCAGGCGTCCGGGAGCCTCATCATCCGGGACGGGCATCCCGTCGGGTCGCGGCTGATCGGACAGGCCTTCAGCGATCCGAAGGACTTCTGGGGCCGCCCCTCGGCGACGACCCCGCAGCCGTACAACGGGCTCGGCTCGACCGGCTCGAACCTCGGTCCCCTCAATCCGGCGCTGGTGGAGGCGGTGAGAGCGCGAATCGCCGCGCTGCGCGCAGCCGATCCCGGCAACCGGGCGCCCGTCCCGGTCGATCTCGTGACGGCGTCCGCGAGCGGCCTCGATCCGGACATCAGCCTTGCGGCCGCGTACTACCAGGCGCCGCGCGTCGCGCGGGCGCGGGGGCTCGAGCTCGGCGCCGTACGCGCACTGATCGCGGCCCACGCCCGGGGCCGATGGCTGGGCTTCCTCGGGGAGCCGCGCGTCAACGTGCTCGAGCTCAATCTGGCGCTCGATGCGCCCGAGTGACACGATAGCCCCATGATGGCCGAAGCGCGGCCGGATCCGGACAGGCTGCTCGCGCAGGTCCAGGCGGAGGAGGCCCGGGCGAAGCGCGGCCGGCTTCGCATCTTCTTCGGCGCCTCGGCCGGCGTCGGCAAGACGTACTCGATGCTCGAGGCGGCGCGGGCGGCGCGCTCGGCAGGTACCGATGTCGTCGTCGGGTATGTCGAGCCGCATGGGCGCGTGGAGACGGAGCGGCTGCTCGAAGGGCTCGAGACCCTGCCGACGGTCGCCGTTCGCTACCGGGGCATCGTGCGCCGCGAGCTCGATTTGGATGCGGCGCTCGAGCGCCGGCCCGCCATCCTGCTCGTCGATGAGCTCGCGCATTCCAACCCGACGGGTGGGGAGCCGCCGCCGCGCCATCCCAAGCGCTGGCAGGATATCGAGGAGCTGCTCGACGCCGGGATCGATGTTTGGACGACGGTCAACGTTCAGCATCTGGAGAGCCTGAACGACCTCATCACGCAGATCACCGGCGTGCACCAGCGCGAGACGCTACCGGACCGCGTGTTCGACGAGGCCGACGAGGTCGAGCTCATCGATCTGCCTCCCGACGATCTGCTCGCGCGGCTGCACGCCGGCAAGGTGTATGTCCCGGACGAGGCGGCAAACGCGCTCGAGCGGTTCTTTCGCAAGCCGAACCTCCTTGCGCTGCGCGAGATCTCGCTGCGCCGCGTGGCCGACCGCGTCGAGGCGGCCGCGCGCGCCTCCGTACCGGCGGACCGCCTGTCACGGCCGCGCCTCGCCGGGGAGCGCATTCTCGTCGCGACCGGCCCCGACGCCCAGTCGGAGCAGCTGGTCCGGGCCGGCAAGCGCCTCGCCGATGCGCTCGATGCGGACTGGACGGTGGTCTACGTCGAAACTCCGGCGCTGCTCAAGCTCTCCGAAGCGCAGCGCAATCGCCGCATCGAGCTGCTGCGCCTGGGAGAGTCGCTCGGGGCCGAGACGGTCACGCTGGACGGACCGACGGCGACCGAGGCGCTACTCGAGTACGCCGAGACGCGCAATGCGACGCGCATCATCGTCGGCTCCCCGAAGCGCTTCGGCCTCAAAGCGCTGCGGCGCCCTTCGACGGCAACGGAGCTCGCGCGGCGGGCACGCGGCTTCGATGTGATCACCGTCGCGCCGGCCGATCGAGCGGCGCAGGCGCGCCCGCGCGGAGCGGCCGCGGACGGCATGCCCGCGCAGATTCGCTGGGACCGCTACGCGTGGGCCGTCGTCGTGAGCGGCGTCTGTACCGCCCTCGCGTTTGCGATGTATCCGCGCTTCGAGCGCGTCAACCTCGTGATGGTCTATCTGCTCGGCGTGACCATTGCGGGCTTGAGGCTCGGCCGGGGTCCCTCGGTGCTCACGACCGTGCTCAACGTCGCCGCGTTCGACTTCTGCTTCGTGCCGCCGCGATTCGATTTCGCCGTCTCGGATGCGCAGTACCTCTTGACGTTCGCCGTGATGCTGATCGTCGGGCTCGTGATCGCCAACCTCATGGCGAGCGTGCGCCAGCAGACCCGCGTCGCGGGCGCGCGCGAGCGACGCACGGCGTTGCTCTATGCCATGAGCCGCGAGCTCGCGGCGACGCGGGGCCTCGCCCAGATGGCTCGCGTCGCCGTGCACCACGTCGCCGAGGTGTTCCGCTGCCGTGCCGTCGTGCTCCTGCCGGATGCCGCGGGCAAGCTGCACTACCCGGCCGAGCCGCCGCAGGCGGAGTCGCTCCGGGGCGCCGATCTCGCGGTGGCGCAGTGGGTCGCCGATCACGGCCGGCAGGCCGGGCTCGGCACGGACACCCTCCCCGCCGCGCCGGCCCTCTATGTGCCGCTCGGCGACGCCGAGCGCCGCCTCGGCGTCCTCGCCGTGCTGCCGGGCAACGCCCGCCGCGTGCTGTTGCCCGAGCAGCGGCATCTGCTCGAGACTTTCGCCGGGCAGATCGGCATTGCGCTCGAGCGTGCGCAGCTCGCCGAGCGGGCCGAGTCCGTCCGCGTTGCCGCGGAGCGGGAGACTCTTCGCAACACGCTGCTCGCGTCCATCTCACACGACTTGCGGACGCCTCTCGCCGCCATGGCCGGTGCCGGCAGCACACTCGCGGAGCGGGGCCCGTCGCTCGATGAGGCCACCCGGCGCTCGCTCGCGCGCTCGATCGAGACGCGGGCGTGCGAGATGTCCGAGCTGATCTCGAACGTGCTCGACCTCATGCGGCTCGAGTCCGGCCGGCTCGCGCTGCGTCTCGACTGGCAAATGCTCGACGACTTGCTGCAAGCGGCGATCGCCACCGTCGGGCCTCGGCTCGCGCCGTACCGCATCGACGTGCAGCTCGCCGCCGCGCTGCCTCCCGTTCACGTCGATGCGGCGCTCGTCGTGAAGGTGTTCATCAACCTGCTCGACAACGTCATCAAATACACCCCGCAGGGCACGCGGGTGACGATCTCCGCGGCGGTCGATGGCCCATTCGCTCGCGTCACGGTGGATGACGATGGACCGGGGCTGCCTGCCGGGGATCCGGAGCGGCTGTTCGAGAAATTTCAGCGCGGCGCAGAGGAGGGCACGGCGGTCGGCGTGGGACTGGGTCTCGCCATCTGCAGGGCCATCGTGCGGGCGCACGGCGGGGAGATCGAGGCGCGCGGGCGGCCCGACGGCGGCGCGCGGTTTGAGCTCACCCTTCCGATCACACCCCCGCCCGGCGCGCCGCAGGCCGAGCGAGCCTCATGACGCAGGCGATGCATCAGATTCTCGT
>JASHSR010000108.1 GCA_030038645.1 Gammaproteobacteria bacterium | reverse complement strand
ATCTTCCCCGCCACGGTCGGGAATCAGAGAGCGGGCGAGCTGCTCGACGTCGTAGTCGTTGGCGATCTCGCCGAAGAGATCCCACTTGCGGGCGTCGCCGTCGAAGGGATTGAGAATCACATCGCCGCGAGCGGCATCGTGGAAGCGGGCGAGATATCCGCCATCCGGGTCGGCGACGACGGCGCGATCGCCTCGCGTCAGAGCGGCATTCAGGAGCTCGCGAATGGCGGTGGTCTTGCCCGTGCCGGTCGTGCCGACGATTTTGAAGTGCTTGGTCTCGTCCTCCGGCGAGACCGCGGCGCCGGCGAGGGTGATGAAGCCGTCGGGATGGCCTCCGGCGCTCGGCTGCCAACTGGACACGACGGAGCCGCGCCGATGCAAAGGGCCCGGCGGGCTGCGCACGCCTGCGATCCGGCCGGCGGCGTAGCCGATCGCTATGGACAGCGCCACGCCGAGCCCGAGCTGCAGGACGCTCGCGACGCCGGTGCCGAAGCTGCGCAACAAGGGGCTCGCCAGCAGGAGCGCGGAGGCAGCGAGCAGAGTCAACGGAGCGGCCATCAGCGGCGACAGCAGCAGCTTGGACCACGATGCGCGCGCGCGGATGAGGCCCGCGAGCATCGCGATCAGCATGAGCGCGTAAGCGAGCTCGAGGCCGCGGGTGCCGTGCGTGAGGGCTTGCAGAGAGGAGGCCATGAGTCGATCCGAGCGGTTTCACCTCTCGCTGAGCCGCTCGTCGCGAATACGCTCACCCGCGCGGTCGGCGCCATTGCGGATTTTTGCGCAAAGGCGGCGGAAGCTCAAGGGCGAGGCCGCAAGGGGCCCGCGCGCACCGCTCGGCGGGCGAGGCCGCAGGGGCGCTGCACGCTGCGCCGCGCGCCGCTCTGCGCGCCTACCGAGCGCGTGCTGAATGAGCAGGCGTCGAGGCGCCTACCACGGCTCGGTCGCTCCGTCGTAGCGCAGGAAGCGGCCGGTGTCGCGGATCGTGACTCGGCCGATGGTCTCGATCATGTGCCTCACGGTGAAGGGCGTAGTCAACATCCCCGGATACCCTTTCAGATACTCCTGGTGCTCCGTGAGCGTGGGGCCGGGGTTCAACATCACCACCGTGACGTCATCGCGCCTGGTCGAGGCGGCCACGATCTGCATCTCCCGGTTCAGCGCGGCCTTGCTCATGCGGTAGAAGATCGCGCCGGGGCGCGGGGATTTCTCCCCGGTCAACGTGCCGTTGCTCGAGCTGATCGCGATGATCTTCTTCTGAGTGCTCGCCTTCACGTTATCGTAGAAGGCCTCGGACACGATCAGCGGGCCTTTGATGTTCACGGCCATGATCGTATCGAGGAGGGAGAACTTGAGCTTGCCGAAGGACTCGACGCTCCAGTCTCCCGGACACTCCTCGTCGTCGGGCCGGCAGCGGCTGCGGTCGTTGTAGACGCCGGCGTTGTTGATCAGCACGTCGATCGGGACGTTTGCGAGCTTCAGCGCGAGCGCTCGAGCCTGATCGAGGCGGGTCACGTCCAGCCTCTCGATCCGCACGTTCCGGTAGCGGGCTGCAAGCTCCGTGAGGGATCTCGGCGGCTCGGCGCGGCGGTGAGTCGCGATGACGGTCCAGCCTTTCGCGGCGTATTGCTTGGCGAACTCGAGGCCGATGCCGGAATTGGCGCCGGTGATCAGAACGGTTTGCGCCCGCGCCGGCAGCGGCAGGACGGCGGCAAGCGACAGGGCGAGAAGCGCGGTTGCGATGAGCGGCACACGGCCGCAGGCGAATGACGTTGTCATGGCGTTTTTTTAGGCGTCACCTTGAGCGCTTTCACGGCCGCGGAGCACCAGACTGCGGCCGGTTCTCGGATTATGATGCGCCGAGGGACGGATCACAGCTTGACAACCGGGGAGAGGGCACATGGTGAGAATTCTCGGCATCTCCGGAAGCCTCCGCGCGAAGTCCTACAACACCGCGCTCTTGCGCGCGGCGCAAGCGCTCTGCCGCCCTGGCGCGGCGCCCGAGATCGGCGTGGAGCTCGAGATCGCAACGCCCCACGGGATCCCCCTCTACGACGCCGACCTCGAGCAGCGCGAGGGTTTGCCGCGGGCCGTGACCGAGCTGAAGGCACGAGTGGCGGCCTGCAGCGGCCTGCTGCTCGTAACGCCCGAATACAACAACAGCATTCCCGGCGTGTTCAAGAACGTGATCGACTGGCTCTCGCGCCCCCCGGCGGATATCCCGCGTCTCTTCGGCGGCCGCCCGGTTGCGCTCATGGGCGCCTCCCAGGGCAATTTCGGAACGATCCTCGCGCAGAACGGCTGGCTTCCGGTGCTGCGCACGCTCGGCGCACGGACCTGGGCGGGCGGACGGCTGCTGGTTCCCCGCGCGCAGCAGGTATTCGGCGAGGATGGCCAAATCATCGATGAGGCCACGCGCGCCCGGGTGCGCGAGTTCATGTCGGGGTTTGCCGATTTCATCGGGGACTCGGCCACCTGAGCGGGTGACTCAAGAACTCAGGCGGCCGGCGCCTACCCAACGGACAGTCAGCGCCTACCCAACGGCCGGTCAGCACCTACCCAACGGTCGGCCGGCGCGTACCCGGTACGCGGCAGGCGCCTACGCCGCGGCAGCCGGTGCCTACCCGACGGCCGCCGGTGCGGGCCCGCAGCTGGGCGGCTACGCAGCCCGCTCGCCCGGTGCGCCCCGCGATGCGCCGCTCTTGATCGAGCATTCGATCTCGAGCTGCTCGAGCCACTCCTCCGGAGTCAGGCGTACGTCGATGACCAGGCACTGCCTCTTGACCGTCGCGAAGTCGCCCGGCGTCAGATGGCGCATGAGCAGCAGCCGCTTCTCCCACTGCTCTCGGGTGCGCGGATCGATCGTCTCGATCCTCTCGTCGAGGCCCGCTTCCGAGACGAACATCTTCCAGCGCTGGAGGGCGTCGAGCTCGCGGAACTCGACCTTGAACGTGAAGCGGCGCAGGGCCGCGACATCGAGATCGCGGAAGAGATTCGTCGCCACGACGACGATGCCGTCGAACCTCTCCATGTGTTGCAGCAGCTCGTTCGTCTGCGTCACCTCCCAGCTGTGGTGGGCGAGCTGACTCATTGAAGCGGCTCTCTATCCGACGTCGCAGAGTCACGTCGTTACGTGCCGAAGAGTGGAAGGGCCGGCGACGAGGCGATGAGGCTCAGTCGATCGAGGACCTCAACCCGTCATTCGATGCCTTCGATAATGCGCAAATCACGATCGACACCGTTCCCCAATGCGCGGAGCGCCTCCTGGTACGCGGGGCTATCATGCGCGGCGATGGCTTGCGCAACACTCGCGAACTCGATCAGGACGGTGCGTTGGGTGAGCCCGCGCTCATAAACGCGCGCGGGCAGCCCGCGCGCCAGGAATCGTCCGCCGGCCGCGAGCAGTGCAGGTCCGGCGAGCTTCGCGTAGGCGGCGAGCGCTTTCTCGTCATGTATCGCGTGGTATACGGAAATCCAATATGCCTTGGCCATGATTCATTTCCCACCGTGTGTGAGCGCCCACCCGTCGCGAGCCGGCCCCTTATTCCTTCCAACCTGCCGGCGGCTCGTTGCCGCCCTGGATATCGCGCGTCTTGTAGCGCCACTGACCGTTCACCTTGACGAAGGTGGCATATTCCCGGCCCTGCTCCCTGACGCGCGGCGCATCGCCCTGCTTTTCGATCAGGAACTCGGTGAAGATCAGCTGCGAAGTCGCCGTGTCGCCGTGCACGACGATGAGCGGATTGCTGATCGTCACGTTGAAAGCATAGGGCCTCTGGGTCGGCCTGTTTGCGCCACCGCCGCCATACGCCTTCTCGATGCCGGCCCTGCCCTTGAAGTGGGTATTGCCGAGGATCAGCTCGGCGTCGGCGGCATAGAAATCCGTGAAGCTCTCGGGATGCCGTTTGCCGAAATTGTAATAGTAACGCGTGATCAGCTCCTGGATCTGCGCACGATCGATCAGCGTCTGCGCCGTGATGCTCTGCGCTCGCGCGGCCGGGGTGAGCGCCAGCGCGAGGCTACCGGCGATGCCCAGCACACCTAGCCCCATTCTGCTCCGATGATTCGCAAAAGCTCTCATGGTCATCTCCTACGCTCGGAAGGTACAACGCCGCGGCTCGTCTATTCCATCGTCACGTCGTGGGCGTGATCCGACATGCCCTGCAGCCAGGTGCTCCAGCCGGAGTTCATGCCGTAGGGGCTGCGCTGAAGTAGCGCCTGGATCCTGTGGATCTCGCCGCCCTGCACTTTGAAGAGCTCGGCGATCTCCCAGGTCCAGGGCTGCACGGGGCCGGCGGTGACGCTGCGTCCGTCCGGCGTCTTGAAGTGACGGGTAGAGCCGCCGGAGTGATCGAAGAACCCGAAGGCGAACACGACGCCGCGCTCCTGGTCCACGGCCACGAAGCGCCGGTCGCGGATGCGGGTGACGAAGTGCAGCAGCCCGGACTTGAACTGCTCCATGCAGCTCCACTGGCCCGAGTACATGAGCGAGGTCTTCGGGTCGGGCCGCTTCTGGCCGGGCGGCGTGGGCTCGTTGGTGGTCTGCGTGCCGTTCTCCACGCGGTTGCAGTCGTTGGCAAAGGGATAGTCGCCCTTGCCGTCGTTCTGCTGCATGCCGGAGAAATATTTGTTCGCGGTGACGATCATGGCGGCGCGCGACATGCGCTCCGATGCCGGCACGGCTCGCAGGTAAATCGGATCCACCTTCATCGCATCGATCCGCTTGCCGGCGTTCGCATCGCGGATGACGATCTGCTCGATCTCGGTGATCGTCCGATCGCGGACGCGCAGGCGCAGGGCGATTGCCGCCGGCGTCCCCTTCGTGGGATCGCGGCTCTCTTCCTCGATGCTGCCGAAGAACGCGACCTGCCCGGCCGGGACATCGTCGACGAACAAGCGGTAGTGCCCCTTCGCCCGCATGGTGCGCCACAGCCCATCGCCGATGGCCAGGTGCTGCCCATCCTCCGTGAAGCGCACTTCGGGCGAGAGCGGCAGGAGCGATGGCTGGTGCGCGACCAGCGCATCGAGGTAGCGGTCGACGAAGCCCTCGAGGCAGGCCCGATCGCACGATGTGGCGGCCAGCGCGCTGGTTGAGCCCACTATCAGGAGTGCGGCGAATGCCGCGCGGATGCTTGTGGTCATGAGATCCCCCCTCGTTGAATAGGCAAGTGTCGCCCCGGCGGGCCCGGCGCCGCAAGCCTCGGGCGTACCCGCGGCCGGCAGGCGCCTGTCTCGCGCGCTCGACGCGCCTCGCCTATCATGTCCGCGGCTCATGGCGGCATCACGAGAACACATGGGGGAGCGGTATGGACGAGCAGACACTGAACCGGCGGCAGATCCTGAGCGGCATGGCAGCGGGCGCGGCGGGCCTCGCGGGCACTATCGGCGCGCGCAGCGCAGCGGCGGCCGACTTGCCGACCGCCCCCTTTCCCGCGAATGTCGGCACCTCGCAGCCCCCGCCGATCACCGACGTGACGGGGAAGGTCGCCTACATCACCGGCGGCGCAAGCGGCATCGGCCTCGGAATCGCCCGCGTGTTCCATGAGGCCGGCATGAAGGTCGTGCTCGGCCACCTCGACGAGCAGCACATCGGCAAGGCGCTCGCGCTATTCCCTCCCAATGACCCGCGGGTCTATGCGATCAAGCACGACGTGATGGACCGCGACGCATGGGAGCGCACCGCCGACCAGATCGAGAAGAAGTTCGGCCCGGTGCACGTGCTGGTCAACAACGCCGGCGTCGGCCTGTTCGCCCCCGCCAGCACCGGCACTTACAAAGACTGGGAGTGGGGCTTTGGCGTCAACTTCTGGGGGCCCGTCTACGGCGTCCACACGTACGTTCCGCGCATGCTCGCCGGCAAGCACGGCTCACACATCGTCACCACCACGTCGACCAGCGGCATTCTCCCGGGCCTGGGCGCCGGCATCTACACTGTCTCGAAAATCGCAGCCGTGGCGCTCATGGAGGAGCTGCGTCTCGAGCTGGGTCACACCCACATCGGGACCTCCTGCTTCGTACCCGGCTTGACCGCCACCAACATCGGCCAAAGCGAGAGCTATCGGCCGGAGTCGTTGAAAAACGAAGGACCGCCCGCTCTCGCGCCTGGCGCGCAGCCGCGCCCCGCTTTCAGGGCCGGCGGGCCACGGCGTCGCCGGCCTTTCGCCGGCTTCACGGGCGGCAGTCCCGCTGCGAGAAGGCCGATGGACCCGGTCGTGGCCGGCCGTTTCGTGCTGAACGGTCTGCTCAACAACGATCTGTACATCGTCGCCGAGCCCGAGTATCGCGCAGGTGTCGAGGCGCGATGCAATGCGCTGCTGGACTCGATGATCCCGTTCAAGCCGCTGCCCGCCCGGCTCTATGGCCCGAACGTGTATCGGACGCCGATCTACCTGCAGGAAATCGCGCATCGCAAGGCGACGCAGCAGCGGGACATCGCCGGGACGTGAGGCGCGGGAGCGCCGCGGCGGCTCCCGACCCAAATCTCCGTCCGGCTACACGGTTGCGACGAGCAGCTCCTCAGAGCCCGGCCGCAGGCCGTCTGTTCGGCCGGCGAAGTAGCGCTGGGCAAGCAGGGCTCCGGATACGTGCCGGACTTCTCTGAAGCCGGCTCCGCGGCCCAATGCCAGCATCTCCGACGGCGCAAAGAAGCTGACGAAAGGCGTTCCGCTCGCTCGCGCGCCCCGCTCCGCCGCCTCGAGTCCGGGACGTTCCTCGGGCTCGACGAGCTCCAGCGGCAGAATGAACGTCATGACGAGTGTGGTTCCCGCAGCGAGCGTCGCGACTTGGCGCAGCGTGGCCGCGATCGCGTCCCGAGTGAGATACATGCTGACGCCGGTGGAGGCGACGACTGCCGGCCGGCTTGCATCGAAGCCGGCGATCCCCAGCCGCTGCCACCAGGCATCGCCCGCCTCGAAGTCGACCGGCACGAGCCGCAGCCAGTCCGGGACGCCAAAGCCGAGCTCGACCAGGCGCTGCCGCTTCCAGGCCTGGGTGCCGGGCTGGTCCACCTCGAACACGAGCAGGCGGGAGGCAACCTCCGGCCTGCGCTGCGCGAAGGTATCGAGGCCGGCCCCGAGGATGACGTACTGACCGACGCCGTGGCCGGCCTGCTCCTCGATCAGGTCCTCGATGAAGCGCGCGCGGGCTACGATGCTCGCACGGAAGCGTCGGGTCGCGTCCGGATTCATGTCCGGACGGCAGCGCCAGCCATCGTCGGGGGCCACCAGCCGCAGGCCGATCTCATCCTCGAGCACATGCGGCGGTGGGTCGACCTGAGCATGCAGGGCTCGCCACAGCGCAACGCGCACTGCCGTGCTGTCCGGAGTCATTGTTCGCTCATCCTTTATCACCTGACTTTCTCGTGCGCCATAAGCGCTACCGCACTACCGCGCAAGCGAGCTTCGCCACGCGGCCGCTCACCGTGCCAGAAACGGCAGAACGACGCGCGCCACGTCATCGGGGAATTCCTCGTGAACGGCCAGCTTCCCGCGAGGCAATCGCACTGCCGCGACGCCGGCGAGCGCCGCGAGCGCCTCCATCTCCTCACGCGACTTCCGCGGAGTTTGATCGCCGTAGACGGCAAGGATGGGCACGGCCGCGCGCCGAGCCAAATCCAGGAACGCCTCGCGACTCGCCACCCGATCGAGCGCACCGCTCACGAAGCGAACGGAGGCGTGGCGTGCGCCCTGCGCGCGTGTGACGGCGATCTTCGCGGCGAAGCGCTCGCCGGTCAGCCACGCCGGATCGCCGTAGACATGCTCCCGCGCCATCGCGCGGACGACGACGCGGCTCACGTTGATCCGATAGAGCAGTGGTCCGATTCCGCGGGCATCGACGAGCGCGCAAGCCCCGTTGAACCAAGCTCGCCGTCCACCCATCATCGTCGGCAGCGGCCCGCGCCAAGTGGGCGCAATGAGCGCCGCCCGCTCGATGGTCCCGGGGTGGTGTGCGGCCTGGTGCAAGGCATAAGTCGCGGCGTGGCCGGCCGCCACGACCCGATGAGGCGGCGTCAGGTGCTCGGTGAGCAGCCAGTGAAGAAACTCCGACAGCGCCTGCGGCGACCAGTCCGCGCGGGCGCGTGGCAGGTCGCCAAAGCCCGGCCAATCGACGCAGCAGGTGCGGAATCGCGCGGCGAGCCGCTCGGCGAGCGGGCGCATTTCGGCGCGCGTGGAGATCGAGCTCAGCGCCGGCAGGAGCACGACGGAGGCGCCGGTGCCGGCCTCGTCCATGCCGAGCACGAGCTCTCCACCGGCTCCCGTGTAGCGGAGGATTGTCGTCGTCATGGCGAGCGCAGCACTCGTGGTGCGATCAGGATAGCGCCAAGGCGCACCCGGCACATCCTCGAGCCCGTGATCCGTGGCGGGGAAACCTAGGCGTTGCCGCGCGAGATGAGCCGGCAACGCCTGGGATTCGAGATCGTTGGCCGCCCGCCTGGCGCCTCAGCGGTGATGGAATTCCGGCACGTACTGCCCCGCATCGGGACCGGCCGTACTGGACGCGTCACCCGGGGGCGGCCCGAAGCGAAAGCCGCGGCCGAATCTGAAAGGCCGCGGCGGCGACTTCTTCAATTCGTTCGCCGTGTGCACGACGAACGCACGAATCGCATTCGCGTCGTCGCGTGTCAGCACTTTGCGGAACGACACCATGCCGTTGTCCTGCAGCGCGCCGTCGATCACGACCGCGTCGAACGCATCGGAGCTCCACAGCTGACCCGCGTAGCGCAGATCGGGGAACAGGCTGCTCACCCTGCCGTTGTTACCGTGGCAGCTCGCGCAGTGCGCGTTGTACTGCGTCTCGCCCCGCGCGAGCAGAGCGGCGTCGCCGAAGTCCGCCGGCGGATTGAGCACCGGGGGTGTGTAGGGCATCGGCGGAGGGAGCTTGGCCTTGCCGTCCAGCGTGTAGACCAGCAGGCGCGCGTAGGTGGGCGCCCAGTAATCGCCGCCGAAGCCGCTCGTGCCGGCCACCACGGCGATGTACTGCTTACCATCGATCGTATAGGTCACCGGGGCTCCCGCGATACCCGCCTGTGTGTCCGCCGTCCAGAGGCGCTCGCCTGTATCGGCGCGAAAGGCCGATAAATTCGGCGGCCCGGAGGTCCCGAAGAACGGCGCCCAGCCCTGGAAGACGAGATTACCGGCGGTCGTCATCACGCCGGCGCGTCCGCTGCCCTGCCGCTGCTTCCAGACCGCCTGCAGCTTCACCGGGTCCCAGGCCAGCAAGTAGGAGCCGGTGCCGCTCAGCCTCGGCGGGGGAACCTGGGGACGCTTGGCGACGTTGATCGAGAGCAGCTGATTGCCCATCTTCGCGCCCGCCTCCGCGACGAGCGGATAGCTGCCGTAGTTGGTCGGGATGTATACCAGCCCCGTGTTCGGGTTGAAGGCCATCGGGTACCAGCTATGTGCGCCGCCCGACGCGGGCACCACGTAGAATCCCTTGCCGGTCTTGCCGTAGTTCGCCTCGGGGTTGAGGATCGGTCTGCCCTCTGGGTCGAATCCCTTCATCCAGTTGACGGTCGGCACGAAGGGCTTGGCCTGGAGCAGCACGCCCGTCGCGGCATCGAACACATAAAACATGCCGTTCTTCGGGGCGTGCATCACGACGTGCCGCTTCTTGCCGTCGATGACGAGATCCGCCGTGATGATCTGTTGCGTGCTGTCGAAGTCGAAGCTGTCCTGCGGCGTCTCCTGGTAGTACCACCTGAACTTGCCGGTCTTCGCATCCAACGCCACGATCGACGAGGTAAAGAGGTTGTCGCCGCCGCCCGGCGAGCGGACCGCTGCGGGCCAGGGCGCGCCGTTGCCTGTACCGACGTAGACCAGACCGGTGACCGGGTCGTAGGTGACGGCATCCCAGGGCGTGCCGCCGCCGCCTTCCTTCCACCACTCGCCGGTCCAGGTCTTCGCGGCCCATGCAAGCTCCGGCTGCTCGAAGCCCTTCTCCGGATCGCCGGGTACGGCCCACCAGCGCCACAACTCCTTGCCGGTCCTGGCGTCGTAGGCCGCCATGTAACCGCGCTCCTCGAACTCCGAGCCCGCCTCGCCGATGAGGATGCGGCCGTCGGCGATGCGTGGCGCCCCGCTGATCGACAGCGTCCTCGTCG
Source organism: Gammaproteobacteria bacterium (assembly GCA_030038645.1). Lineage (GTDB taxonomy): Bacteria > Pseudomonadota > Gammaproteobacteria > Steroidobacterales > Steroidobacteraceae > JASHUC01. Next base: position 2,277 of record JASHSR010000108.1, on the reverse strand, counting down.
GATCGGTCGCCTGGACTTCCCAGATCTTCTTGCCGGTCTTCGCATCGACCGCGATCAGGCGTCCATCGAGCGTGCCCCAGATGACCTTGCCCTTCCACACTGCGACGCCGCGATTCACGATGCCACAGCACAGCTTCACGGCATACCCGCCCGGAACCTTCGGATCGTATTTCCAGAGCCGCTTGCCGGTCCTCGCGTCGAAGGCATACACCTTGCTCCAGGGGGCGCTCAGGTAAATCACGCCGTCGACGACGATCGGCGTCGTCTCGTAGCTGCCGCCGCGCTCGCTGAGATCGGCGTACCAAGCAAGGCCCAGCCGGGCGATGTCGCTCGCGTTGATCTGTTTGAGCGGGCTGTAACGCTGCTCGCTGTAATCGCGGCCGTAGGTCATCCACTGACCCGCATTGGCCGGCGAGTCGGCCGCGAGCAGGCGTTTCGCATCGACCGCCGCATAACGGCGGCCGGCCGCCTGCGTCTGCACGGCGAGACCGGCCATCGTCACGAGCGATGCGGCACCGAGCGCCGCAATGATCTGGCTACGCATGTAACGGATACCCCCTGCGCGCTCGGCGCATCGTCCTGACTGTCTGCCTGAATCGGGCTCCGGGAATGTTAAGGTGTCAGCCGGCCGATCACGATCTGAGCGACGACCGCACCGCCCGTGGGGGCGGTACCGAACATATCGCCGTCAGTCGACATCGCGCCCCCGTCCGGAGACACACGTAATGCTCTCATGTTCCTGACCCGCCGCGAATCCCCCAGCCCCCCTAACCTCGCCGGCGGTGCGCGGCTGCCCGCCTCGCCGATGCCGCACAGTCGCCTGCCTTGCCGGGCACCTAGCCCAGGCGCAGGCGCCATGAGATCCGTTCCAGCCGACGGCTCACGGGCAGCCGCACAATAGGTGGAAAGCCGGCAGCCACGCAATCGGGCCCTAAGTATCTATGCTCGCGAGGAAAATGACTTGTTTCGGCGGCGCCAACGCACGGGCCGCTCCTCGTCGTCTCGAGCCCCCGTTGCCTCCCCGCGGGAATACGAGGACGATTCCGCTTCGAGCGATTTCCCCGTCACCTGTTCGCCGGTCAAAAGAGCGGTACAGATGGTCTCCCCCTTCACCCGCCGCCGGGCACTCGCGTCGCTGGGCCCTAGCCTTCTTCTTGCACTCGCGGCACAGGTCCCTGCGTACGCCGCAGACAATGCGTACCTGCGAAGCTGCGGGGCCTGTCACGGACCGGAGTTCCGGGGCGGCGAGACGGGACCGGCCCTGATCGGCGGCGCGTTCCAGCAGCGCTGGTCCGCGCTCCCGTCAACCGCGCTCGATGACTTCGTGCGCCAGAGGATGCCGCCCACGAATCCCGGCTCGCTGAGCAATGCGGATTACGCGGCTGCCGTCGCCGATATCCGCCGGGCAAACGGCTGGATCGTGCCGGCGTCCGAGCTGCTCGCCGCCGGCCGAGGCGGCAGGCCGCTCCCGCCGACGGAGTGGTTGAGCAATCGCGGCGATTTCGCGAGCACGAGCTACTCCTCCCTCGATCAGATCAATCGAGATAACGTCAAGAAGCTCCGTATCGCCTGGCGCTGGAAGTCGGACAATTTTGGCCCCACGCCCGAGTACTACTACCGCGCGACGCCGTTGATGGTCGACAGCACGCTCTACGTCACGGCCGGCATCCGCCGCGACGTGGTCGCGATCGATGCGACTACCGGCGAGACGCTCTGGATGTACCGCCTCGACGAGGGCGAGCGCGGCGCCATCGCGCCGCGGCGGAACTCCGGTCGGGGCGTCGCGTATTGGCGGAGCAAACGCCGGGGGGAGCCGAGCCGAGTGTTCGTGATCACACCCGGATTTCAGCTCGTCGCGCTCGATGCACGCACCGGGCGTCCGGTTCGCTCCTTCGGCAAGGCCGGCATCGTCGACTTGAAGGTCGGCTTGCCGCGAGCGGGCGATCTACCGAAGACCCCGCCGGGCTCGAGCTCCCCGCCGATCATCGTCGGCGATGTCGTCGTGGTGGGAGCCTCGTTCGCCGCGAGTGGGGCGCCGCGCTCGAAGGTCGCCGTGCCCGGCTGGATTCGTGGCTACGACGTGAGAAGCGGCGCCGAGCGGTGGGCCTTCCACACGGTGCCGCAAGCCGGCGACTTCGGAACGAGTACCTGGGGTGACGGCAGCTGGAAGTACACGGGCAACACCGGAGCGTGGGCGCCCCTCTCCGCCGATGTGGCGCGCGGCTACGTCTATATCCCGATGGAGCCCCCGACGGCGGACTTCTACGGCGGGCATCG
>JASHSR010000107.1 GCA_030038645.1 Gammaproteobacteria bacterium | reverse complement strand
GGGCGGCTGCGCGTCGGCCCGCAAGGCCATGAGCGCCGCGCCCGCGCACACGACGGCGAGCAGCAGCGCCGCTCCGATCAGCCGCCACATCTCTCTCGACTCCGTTGCAGCCGCGCTCACTGGTGTACCTCTCATACGCTCACCTCACCTCGCCTCCCCTCTCACTCCGCATAGCGGGCAATGCGAAACCCGATGCTCTCGCTCGCGCCGTCGCCGCCGTCGCGACGGAGAGCCGACCGCTCCCCGTCGCCCGGCGCCGGCCCGCTCCAGGCGCGCACGACGTGGCGCACGCCTCGATCCGGCCCTAGCGGATCGGTCGCCGGTGCGGCGTCGACCGATGGCTGATAGAAATCGTTCACCCACTCGGAGATGTTACCGGACAGGACGTATGAGCCGAGCGCGCCCGCACGAAGCCGCCGCGCGGCGTACTCCCACTCGGCCTCCGTCGGCAGGCGGTAGCCGGTCGTGACCGGAATTTTGAGCGCATACGTTCCGCCGCGGCGCTGGTACGCCGGCTCGAGACCCTCGCGGCGCGAGAGCCAGTTGCAATACTCCACCGCATCGTCCCAGCTTACCCGCGTGACCGGCGCTGCCGGCGCAGCCGCTTGCCGATCTCCCCGCCCGGCGGAGCGCTCCGAGGAACCGGGATCGTCCAAGCCGTGCCGGGGCCGGAACGCGGCGAATTCCGCGTTGGTCACGGCGCGGACGCCGATGTAGAACGGCCGCGCGAGCTTCACCACGCGGCCGCTCGCGCGGCTCCCGCCGTCCTCGCCGTCGGGCGCGTCCTCGCCCATCAGAAAGACGCCGCTCGGCACGATCCGCAGGGCGTATCCGCCCTTCGTCGTGACGATCGGCGCCGACTGCTGAAACGCGAGCGAGCGGTCGCTCACGGCGAGGCGGTACTGCACGGCGCTCGCGAGCCCGGGAGTCGGCGAGACGCTCGCGATCAGCGGCACGAAGCCCGGCTTGCTCACCTCGATGCGGTGCTCGACGGCGAGCAGCTCGAGCGCCTGCGGCGCCCGGCCTCTCGGCACGCCGTCCACGCGAATCTCCGCCCCGGCAGGGACACCGCGGACGGAGACCTCGAAAAGGATCGGCCGCAGGCGGGCGGCGAGGGTCAGGTGCGTGGCGGGCTCGGCAAGTACGGTGCGCGTCCAGCTATCGTAGCCCGGCAGGCTCACGACAACCTCGTGCTCGATGCCCGAGGGAAGGCTCAGGATAAGAGGCGTCCTGCCGCGGAACGTGCGCGCGACGGCAACGTCCGCCCCCTCCGGCTGCGAATGAATGATGAGCTGCGCATCGGGCTGTCCAAGCGTGATCGTCCCGGCCCGCAGCGTCTCTCCGGCGTCGATGACGATGCGGCTTTCCCACGCCTCGAGTCCTGGAGACGTGAGCTGGATCAGATGAACGCCGGCATCGAGCTGCACTGTCGTGGGTGCGAGCCCCTGGTTGCGGCCGTCGACGCTCAGGTGCGCGCCCGAAGGACGCGTCGAGATGACCAAGGTGCCCCACGAGGGTTGCAGCCGAGCCTTCAGAGTCTGTCGCGCTCCCGCTCCGGTCACGTCGAGCGCGGTCACGTAGTCGAAATATCTCGGCGCCCGCAACGTGAGAGTGTGCCGTCCGGCCGCCACTTCCATCTCACCGGGCGCCGACCCCACGGTGGCGCCATCGACGCTCACGGTCGCCGCGACGCCGCCGGTGTCGATCTGCAGCCTGCCCGGCAGCTTCCTGAGCAGGAGGCGGGCGGAGGTAGCGCGTCCCGAGCGCACGACCACGGTCGCTCGCGCGGGCACGTAACCCGCGCGCTCCGCGTAGAGCGCGTGAGTGCCCGGCCTCAAAAAGATCTGATTGCCGCTGCGAAGCGCGAGCCAAGTGTCGGAAGCGCGCACGCGCGCATCGGGAGGCTGCATGACGAGCGTGACCGGCTCGAAGGTCGAGAGGTAGGCCGCAATGGCGAGCGGCGCGATGGCGGCGGCCGCCCACCTCCAATGTCTGCGAACGAGCGCCGGCCAGCGCTGCAACGCCGGCCGGGCAGCCTCTCCGCGGTGCCACGAACCCGCCTCCGGATCGGAGGGCTCGGCGATGATGTCCACGTCGTCGTCGTCCGGGCGGACGGCCGCGAGCAGCGTCGCCGGCGCAACGGTCGGATTGCCGACGGCATGACGCACGTCAAGCCGCAGCGAGGCTCGCGAGAGCTCGGCCACGACGATCTGGGCGCGAGCCACCGCGAGGACATCACCGTGCCGCAAAGCGCGCGCGTCTCCGAGCGCCTGTCCATCGAGAGCGACGCGCGCGCCACCCAGGGCCTGAGCGGTCCAGACCGTGTCGCGACGCTCGATGCAGAGCGCCGCGCCGGCGGGGGCGCCGGGCACGACGATCTGGGCGCCCTCGCCCCCCACCGTCAGCAGCGAATCGAAGGCGCGCTCGCCTTGAGGCTCGGTGACGGCAATCCGCGCTGCGGTGCCGGCCTCTCCGAGCCGTGCGCCGGCGCCCGTCGCCGCGACGGTCATCAGATCGGCTCTTGGCAGCTGACGCTGATCGTCTGGGTCTCCTGCCCCGGCTCGATCGTCACGTCGCGGCGCACGTCTCTGTAGCCGGCGCGCGTGCCGATCACCGTGTACTTGCCGGGCTTCAGATCGATCTCGCGACGCGAGAACGTGCCGAACGACCCGATCTCGGGAATCTCCACTTCCGTCACGCTGTCGGAGACCAGCGCCAGGTGAACCGTCTTGTCGTACTCGCTCACGAGCGCCGCGAGCCGCGCCGCGAGCTGGCTCAAGCGCGCGCTCGAGGGCTGCACCGCGTCGGCCTCTTTGACGAGGGCTGCCGCCTCCTCGCGAATCGCCGGCGAGTCGAGGCTTTGCGGATCATCGGCGAGCGCCCGCAAGCGCCTCGCGAGGCCGGACTCACCGACAGAGGCACTACCGACAGCGGCACTACGGAGAGCGGCACTACCGAGAGCGACCCCACCGGGACCGGGCGCACGGAGATCGGCTCCCGCGAGGCCGCTTCCCGCCGCGAGACGGGCTCTCGCGGCGACGCGAGCCCTGCCCTGCTGCGCGAACGACAGCGACGGATCGATCTGCAGCGCCGCATCGTATGCCTGCAGCGCCTCGCCCCAGCGCTGCTGGGCCTCGAGGGCCGTGGCCCGCGACTGCAGCTGCGTCAGCTGCCGAGCTTGCAGCGCGGCGCTCACTCTCTCGAGTCCCTCTTCGGCCTCGCTGCCCTGGCGATTGATGCGGCGAGCGAGCTCGAACGCTTGGCGCGCCGCCTGGAGGCGGCCGTCGTTCAACGCGTCGAGGCCGGCACCCACCGCCCTCGCGTATTGGTCCGCGCCCAGCGCGCCCGTTGCGCGCCGCAGCCCGGCGCGCGCCTTGGCGTTCGTCGGATCGAGCGTGAGGATCCGCCGGTAATCCTGCGCCGCACGCGAATAGTGGCGGCCGGCCTCGGCGTTCAGGCCATCGACCAGCAGAGGCAGAACGCCGTCGAGGACCTGCGCGCGCCGCAGCCCGTCGTCGGCCCGCGGATCGCTTGGATCGATGCGATGAGCGAGCGCGAATGCCTGACGCGCCGCGGCACTGTTCCCCGCCTTCAGCGCTTGCTCGCCCGAGGAGAGCTGGGCGGCGAGCGCGCGCGGCGCGCTCTGCTCCACCTCGCCGAGTAAGCGCTCGGCCTCGGCCAGCTTCTGCGCGGCCATGGACGGACTGCCGGCCTCGTCGGCGCCGACAGCCTCCGCCTCGCGAGCCTTCGCGTCCGCGTAAGCCTGGCCGCCCCAGACGCCGGCGTCGCGCGCGTCGAGCGCCGCGAGCCGTGCATCGAGCTGCGCACGCGCGGCCCGAGCGCTGTCCTCGGTGGCGGCATCCTGAGCGGAAGACTCGCCGGTCCCAGGCGAAGAGCGATCAGCCGCCCGCTCGGTCGCGGACTGCATCGCCTCGAGCGGCAGATCCACGGCGCGCTTGACCGCACTCATCACGTCCTGCGGAACGAGCTGCTGCAGCGACGCGAGCGAGGACGGCACCCACGAGCGAGCCGCGCCTGCCCAGCGTGGCAACCAGAAAAAACTCACGACAGCGGCCGCCGCGAGCCCACCGATCAGCACCCACGGCCAGCGTGGGCGGCGCTCCCGCATTCGCAGAGTCGGAGTCGGCATGCGCTCCACGTGGATATCCGCCCACAGCCCGCGCAGATCCGGATCGCACGCCGGATCGGGCCGCGCGGCCCGCATCGGCGCGATGGGCTCGGGGATGAGCGAAGGTCCGGGGAGGGGCGCGCGGCCAGAGAGGGCTGCCGATTCAAAGCTGGGTGGTGAGGGTCTGGACGTGGGCGCAGGCCCAGGGACGGGTGCGGGCTCGGCGGGTCCAGGCCCGAAGGCAGGTGCAGGCCCGGAGGCAGGTGCAGGCCCGGAGGCGGGTTCGCGCTCAGAGGCGCGTGCGGGCCTTGCCCCGGACGCCGCTGGCGAGGGCACGGCCCCGACGATCTCGATGGGACTGAGGGGCCGCCTCGGAGCGACCGTGCGGGGTCTCGCCTGCGGGTCGCTTGGCGGGAGGGCCGGCTCATGGGGTGCGAGAGCTGCCGGCGAAGGCTCGGCCCGCGCAGGCTCCGCCAAGACAGGCTCGCCCGGCACGGACTCCCCCGGCGTCGCCTCGGCCGGCTCGTCGAACGTCAACGTATCGTTGAGCGTCGCATCGAGCGTATCGATGATCTCCCGCATCGAGGCCGGACGCTGCTCGATGCGCTTGGAGAGCATCGCCATCACGAGCCCGGTCAGCCGATCGGGCGCTTGATGAGCCGGCTTCAGCGGCGGAACCGGCTCCTCGATGGCACGCCTGAGCTCGAAGCGCGGATAGTAGGGCGGATAGCCGGAGAGCAGCTCGTAGGCGAGCGCTCCGAGGCCGTAGATATCGTCCGTCACCGCCGGCGGGTCGCCGCGCAGCTGCTCGGGACTCGCGGTGAACGGAGACAGACCCGGTCGCGCAGGCTCCGCCGGCGGCGACGCCGAGCCGAGCACGGTGCCGGCAACGCCGAAGTCCGCGAGCCGCACATGGCCGCGAGAATCGAACAGCACGTTCCCCGGCTTGAGGTCGCGATGCACGACGCCGCGCTCGTGCGTGTAAGCGAGCGCCTGCGCCACCTCGAGCAGCACCGGTCCGATCTCGAGATAGCTGACGCTGCGGAGCCGCCGCAGGTCTCCGCCCAGCGCGAGCTCCATCGGGAGCACGACTACGCCTCCGTCCCTCTCGGGCCGGAAGATCTTCAAGATGAGCGGGTGGTCGAGCCGGCTCGCGATCTCGTACTCGCGCTGGAGCGCCTCCCATGCGCCTGCCGTCCGCGCGAGCTGCGGACTGAGGATCTTGAGCGCGATCTCGGCGCCCTGCTCGTGATCGCGCGCTCGCCATACCTCGCCGTGACCGCCCGCTCCCAGCTTTCCGAGAAGCGTGTAGCGGCCACACAGACAAACGTTGTTCGCTGCGGCGAATGCCATGGGTCTACTGCTCGTCTTGAGCGTATTTCTTGTACTGGATGTATTCCTTCCAGAGCTTCTTTTGGAGCTGCGGGTCCTTCTCTTCCTCGGCCGCTCTGCGCAAGCGCTGGGCGATGATGTCGTCGTCGCTGCCGTCAGGAACCGCTAGAGCGCTCGCTCCGTTCCCGGAGCCTCCGCCACTATTCGTTCTGTCGTCCGCGACGCCGACCTTCGCCACCGTGTAGCGTGATACGGCCGGCGCTGCAAGACCCGTGCTGGCTCCCGGCTTGGCAGCCGCGGAAGCAGGCTCGGCGCGCGATACGGTGGCCCGCGATACCGCGACCGGCGCGACCGTAGCCCCGGCCGAGGCCGCTCCACCGCCTCCGGCGCCGGCGAG
>JASHSR010000106.1 GCA_030038645.1 Gammaproteobacteria bacterium | reverse complement strand
ATGCGTAGTAGCGGAATGATTCTTCCTCGATTGCCCGCACGGGATGCTTCCAATCGCCCGGTGGGCAACGGCGAGCACCGGCCTCATTGACCTTGCTACGGAGGTGAGCGGGACGCCGCCAACGTGCATGACCCTGCGCGGCGGGCGTAAGATGCGCGCGCCGCTGCCACGGGGAAGTCCGACCACACCGCGGGCGGAACGAGCACGGCGGCGCGGCGGCTTCGCTGTGCCAAGAAGGAAGAACGTCCGTCGCGAGCGGGCAGCGGCCGCGGCAGATGCGCCGGCACCCCAGAGGCCCCGAAGCGGAGCGCATTCATCATGACCGATCCCTATGAAGTCTTCGAGCTCGGCGACCTGGCACTACAATGCGGCATCACGCTGCGCGGCGCAAAGCTCGCCTACAAGACGTACGGGCAGCTCAGCACCGCGAGAGACAACGCGATTCTGATGCCGACGTTCTTCGGTGCCCGGCATACCGATGTCGAGCCAATGCTTGCTCCCGGGCGGGCGCTCGATCCGGCGAGATACTTCATCGTGGTCCCGAATCTGCTGGGCAATGGACTGTCATCCTCACCCAGCAATACTCCGCCCCCGTTCGACCGGGCGGCGTTCCCCGAGATCACGGTGTACGACAACGTGGCTTGCCAGCACCGGCTCGTGACCGAGCGCCTGGGCATCGAGCGGCTGAAGCTCGTGGTCGGGTACTCGATGGGAGCCCAGCAAGCGTTTCAGTGGGGCGCGCTCTACCCGGACAGCGTAACTGCGATCGCACCGATCTGCGGATCGGCGCGGACCTCGCCGCACAACTATCTCTTCCTCGACGGCGTCAAGGCGGCGCTCACGGCCGACGGCGCATTCGAGGACGGCTGGTATGAGAGCCCTCCCGTCAAGGGACTGCGCGCCGTCAGCCGCGTGTACGCCGGCTGGTATCTGTCCCAGGATTTCTTCCGCGAGCAGGAGTATCGCAAGCTCGGTCTCGCCTCGCTCGAGGACGTGGTGCGGTTCACGGAGGGCTATTTTCGCGAGCGCGACGCCAACGATTTGCTCGCGATGTTGTGGACCTGGCAGCACGCGGATATCAGCGCCAACGACCTCTTCCGCGGCGACTTCGAAGCAGCGCTCCGCGCCATCCGCAGCCGGGCCATCGTGATGCCGAGCACGACCGATCTGTACTTCCGGGTCCGGGACAACGAGATCGAGGTCGCGCACATGCCCCATGCAGAGCTGCGGCCGATCCCCTCCATCTGGGGCCACTTGGCGGTGCTCAACCCGGCGGACAACCGGTTCATTGACGAGGCGTTGAATGAGCTGCTGAGCGACTGAGCGGCCACCTTGCGGCACGAAATCATACCCGACCGAGGATCCGGCGCATGTGCTGCCGCGACCCGAATACAATGTTTGAAGTGAGGAGTCTCCGATGGCTGAACAATCTTCGTCCTTGACCGCGCCGGTCGCTCAGAGCGAGCTCAACGGACTCCTCAGCCTCCTGGAGGGATGCGGCATCTCGAGATGCGCGCAGCTGATTACGGACTTCCGCATCGCCGACGCACTCGGAGACGCACCGGCGACCGTCGCGGAAGTCGCAGCGAAGGCCGGGGTCAACGCCGAGGCCCTCTTGCGCGTCATGCGCTATGCCGTAACGTTCGGCGTCTTCGAGGACGCAGGCTCGGGGCGATTCCGCCACACGACTCGGTCGCGCCTCCTGCGCAGCGATCACCCGCAGTCGCTGCAGGGCTATGTCCGTCTCGTCGGACCGACCTGGCCGCTATTCGAGCAGTTGGATCATTCGCTCAAGACAGGGCGTCCCGCCGTTGAGGCGCTGGCGGCGGGCGGCGTCTGGGAATGGCTGAGCGCCCATCCCCACCTCGCAAAAGTCTTCGACGAGGCGATGACTTCCAAGAGCCGCGGGGATGTCGCGGCGCTACTCACGGCGTACGATTTCTCCCAGTACCGATCGTTCGCCGATATCGGCGGCGGGCAGGGCCATTTGCTGAGGGCCGTGCTCGACAACGTGCCTGACGCTACAGGCACGCTCTTCGATCAACCGATCGTGGTCGATTCGGTCCGGGACCGGCTCGGAAATCGCATGAGCGCCGTGGGAGGCGACTTCTTCAAGGATGCCCTCCCGCGCGCAGAGGCTTACCTCCTCATGCAGGTGATTCACGATTGGGATGACGAGCATGCGGTCTCGATCCTGCGGCAGGTGCGCAGCGCCGCTCCTCCACGAGGCAAGGTGCTGCTGATCGAGGTGCTGTTGCCGCAACCTCCGCAGCCTGGGAGCGAATCCGCGCAGCCGACATGGCCGGCCTTCTTGGATTTCGCCATGCTCGCGTGGAGCGTTGGGCAGGAGCGTACGCGCGGCACATACGAGAAGCTCCTCGCGGCAAGCGGCTGGCGCCTCGAGCGCGTCGTTCCGACTGGGGGCTTCCAGTCGATCCTCGAAGCGACGCAGATGTAGCGCAGACCACGATCGGTCGGCAGCCATCCCCAAGCAATGACAAGCCGGGCCAGGGTGCGCACGTGGTGAGAGGTGACTTTCACACGGGGACTTCGATGCAAAATCCATGGCTTGCCGCGGCGCTCGCTGTGATCGCGTTGGTGTGTGCACGGCCCGCGGCCGCACAGATCGGAATCGTCTCGGTGACGGGCGGGCGCGTGAAAGGTGTCACGGTCGACGGCGTCACCTCGTTCAAGGGGATCCCGTTCGCGGCACCGCCGGTGGACGCCTTGCGCCCCGAATGCAGATTGCGTGCGGCAATATGCCGATGTAGAATAGGGCATATTGCCGGATGGCGAGGAGCCGTCGCAACTGTGCAGAATCGAGAGCCTGTGGTGAGGGCGGTCTACGAGAAGCTCGGCGGAAGGAGCTTGCTAGGGACCGAAATTGCGTCCGCCGCGGACTTGGCGCGCGTGGTTTCGTATCGCATCCCGCTGCGAGCGCTTGCGCATGTTCAACGCCGCGGGCTGTTTTCGGATGCGGAAATCCAGCGGTTCATCATTCCCGCGCGCACCCGACGGCATCGTCAGGCGAAGAACGAACGCCTCACGGTCGAGGAATCGGATCGTCTCGTGCGAATGGCACGCGTTCAGGCGTTGGCGGAAGACGTGTTCGGCGACGTCGTGCGGGCGAATCGCTGGCTTCGCGAACCCCTCGGTGAACTGAGCGGCACCGTACCGCTGGAGTGGGCACGAACGGAGGCGGGCGCAAGGCTCGTCGAGCAGCTTCTAGCCAAGATCGACTGGGGCGCGGCCGCCTGAATGCGCTTGTGGCGCCTCTCAAGCGCCAGGCGCGCGCGCGATTTCACCGGCGGTTATGGATTACTCCATTCCGGCCGTTGGAATACTCAGGGTCGTCCCGTTACGTATTGCTCCACGGTGCCGTCATTGGCTGCACTCGAAAAGCGTGTGCACGTTACTGATCCCACCTTGCTACCGTCCCAATCGATGGTCGAATACGAGGCGCCTGATGAGCTGTCGCAGCGGATCATCGACCTGAATGCCTTGCGTTCAGACTGGGCTCAGCGTGAGGTCGATACGCAACAGCTGGGCGACCAGTGGCTCGATGAAGTGAAGGAGTCGTTGTTGATCGTTCCATCGGTGATCATGTCATTGAACGGGGTGCCCGATCACAACGTTCTGATCAATCATCGTCATCCGGACGTCTCACGCATCAATATTGCGCGGGTCGTTCCATTCACGCTCGATCCCCGGCTATTCCGCCCCTGAGCTGTGCGTCCATGGTTGCCCATTCACAGCCGCGACAAGGGGCGCGGTGCCGCACGGGGTACCGTTGACGCATCCCGGAAGGTGAGCTTTGAGGTTCAATGGCTTGCGTGCAGCTTCGATCCCCCGCTCCGGCATTCCAGGGCATTCATCGCGGCGCCGGCTTATTCTCCGTCGCTGCGAAGTCGGCCGGACTGATCGCTCGATCGCTGTGCCCGCTCCATGCGACAGGTGATCCTGCCGCCTGCGCCGCCTGCTCGGCGGTGAGCGCTGCGTTCCATCTGGCAGCGATGAACCGTCGCCCCGTTACGCGGCCCGATGCGTCCGATGCCAGCCACGCGATGGGCGGACCCATGATCTGCGGCTGAAGCATCGTTCCGGGATCTCCCCGCCGCTGTGTCATGCGCGTTGCGGTCATGCCGCCCGGTACCAGCACGTTTGCGGTCACCCCCGTGGAGTGCAGGGAAGTGGACAGTGCCGCGATGAAGGCCTCTCCCGCGGCCTTGGTCATGCCGTAGGGCATGAAGCGCAGCATCGTATCGAGGCTCGTGCTGATGAACACGATCCGGCCCCAGCCGCGCCGGACCATGGGTTGGAGGAGCAGCTGGGTGAGGTGTATCGGCGCGAAGGTGTTGATCTCGAACACTCGGCGCATTTCCTGACGGTCCATCTCTTGCGGATGTCGCGCCGGGTTGCCGGCTACGCCTGCGTTGTTGACCAGAATATCGACCTGACCGAAGGCCTCTTCGGCAGCTCGTGCGAGCACGGGAAGCTCGGGTTCCCTGCTGAGGTCGGCGGGTACGACTGCTGCGCGATCGCCGGCATGACTCGACTGGCGCGTGTCCTCGAGCGCCTTGGCATCGGTCGCGGAGAGCACGACGCGGTGGCCCGCCTCGAGCAGGGCGAGTGCCATGGCCCTTCCGATTCCACTGCTGGCACCGGTAACCAGCGCTACGCGCCCCATCGTGACTCTCCTCGTCGCATCCGGCGAAGTGCCCGGCGATGCTGCCGCCTCAACCAGCGGAGAGATCGAATTCGATCGCGATGCCGAGCTCGGTCAGCGCGCGACCGACGGACTGTGGCAGCGTGAAGGAAGTCACCTCCTGCGGGGAGAGCGTGACGCGCAACGCGATCCGGCCTCCCTCGGCGTGCAGGCGCTGCAGGAACTCGCGGTGACGAGTTCGCAGGTGATCGCAGACCATGGCAAGTCGCACTTCGAGCGCCAGGCGCGAATTGCGACGCAGCGCCCGGGCGGTCGCTTCGGGCCAGAATGGCGTAAGGGCGTGCATCGGCCACGTGTCGGGACTGAACACGGCGACCCAATACGTCTCGGAGTGCGTCCGCGCTTCCGCCTCGAGAGAGCCGTGCGCCCGAGGGTCGCCGGCGCGAAAGGCCTCGATCGGCTCGATGTCGAGCGTTCGGGAGATCTCGGCGGGGTCGATCGCCGGATGGCGAATCGAAAGGGAGATCTCGAACGGCTGTTCCGGCAACTGGGCAGGGCTGGGAAGGGCCATGCTGGACTCTCGCGGTCGGCCACGGGCGGCAGGACGCGCATCTTACGCCCGGCGGAGCTATCCATGGCAACTCCACCCGCACGCGTGCGCCGTCCGGCGGGGTAAGATGCACGCGCGCATCGAGGCGGCGCGGCGCGCGGCCCGCGGCGCGAACGCGGGTGGTGGCGCATGAAGATCGTGGACCTGAAAACCTATGTCGTCGATCCTCACGGGTTCGGAGGCAGAAACTGGGTATTCGTCGCTCTGACGACCAACGACGGGATCAGGGGTATCGGTGAGGCGTTCGAGATCCCCTTCAATCCCAATGCGGCCGTCAAGTTGATCGAGTCGGTCGGACAGCGGTTCGTGATGGGCTCCGATCCATTCAATATCGAATCGATGTGGAGGAGGATTTACGCGAGCGGCTACGACCAGCATCCGGACCTGACCAAAGTCGCCATCATCAGCGCATTCGAGATCGCCTGTTGGGACATCATCGGCAAGGCCACCGGCCAGCCGATCTACAACCTGCTCGGCGGCCGGTACCACGAGAGAATTCGGACCTACACCTATATTTACCCGGATCCGTCGCAGCCGAGGCGGGGTTACATGCGGGGCGAGCCCGACGCCTTTGCCGAGCGCGCCGCCTATTACCTGAAGGAGGGCTTCACCGCGCTGAAGTTCGATCCCGTCGGCCTCGCGACCGTGCACGCGCCATTCCAGCTCGCGCCGGCGACCTTGGCGCGCGCCGAGGCCATCACTCAAGCGGTTCGAGAAGCTGTCGGCGACAAATGCGACATCATCATCGGAACCCACGGTCAGATGACCACCTCGAGCGCGATCCGGTTGGCCCGGCGATTGGAAAAATACGATCCGCTGTGGCTCGAGGAGCCCACACCGCCGGAAAACAAAGTTGAAATGGCCAGGGTCGCTCAGTTCACCAGCATACCCGTCGCTTCGGGGGAGAGGCTCTCGACCAAATACGAGTTTCGCGAGCTGCTCGAGACACGAGCCGCGAGCATCGTACAGCCGGCCGTGGCTCGCGTGGGCGGAATCCTCGAGGCGAAGAAGATCGCGAGCATGGCCGAGACCCACTACGCGCAGCTCGCGCCGCACGTGTATTCAGGACCGGTCGAGGCGATGGCGAGCATCCACGTCGCCGCGTGCTGCCCCAATTTCCTCATCACCGAAGGCATCGAGCGGTGGGCGGGCTTCTACGACGAGATCCTGGTGAAGCCCTTCCGCTGGGAGAACGGCTACATCATCCCGCCCGACGGTCCGGGCCTCGACATCGAGCTGCGCGAGGACGTGCTCCGCGCACACGCCTACCGAGGCACCGACCCCGCGATAGACGTCTCGTACAAGAGTCTCGCCGAAGACTATCCGGGCGGCTGAGCCGCGGCTCTTCGGCCGGCTTGGCCGTAAAGCCACCGGGCTTTACTATTTTCATTTTTGATGTATTTCGCTAATATGCGGGCGCGCTATTTTCACCGG
>JASHSR010000105.1 GCA_030038645.1 Gammaproteobacteria bacterium | reverse complement strand
GATGTTGCGCGTCAGCATGCCGACCTCGCCGCGCTCATCCACGCCGAAGGTGATCCGGCCGTAGTGCATGTAGTCCAGTTTCCGGTCGAGCGTGATCGTATTGCCCCTGATGCCGGAGATGGTTCGCCGCTCTGCCTGATGGGGATCGAAGTCCGTTGACGCGAGGACAATCTGGTCACCGACCCGCCAACCCTTGGCATCCAGCACCTTTATCGAGCTGCTGCCTGCTTCGGCGGTCCTCGCCAGCTTGGTCCAGGAGTTCGTCCGGTCACCGTGCAGGTTCAGGGTTCCGCCCTCGACCAGGATCCCGCGGTCACCCATGCCGTCTATCTCTTCACCGGGGACGTTGTCGGTGAGGGTGATGGTCGCCTTGCGCGTGTGGGGTTTGGCTGCGGTGCCGATTTCCAGTTCCCCGTGCACCACGATCCACTCGGTG
The DNA here is from genome assembly GCA_030038645.1 of Gammaproteobacteria bacterium. Taxonomy (GTDB): domain Bacteria; phylum Pseudomonadota; class Gammaproteobacteria; order Steroidobacterales; family Steroidobacteraceae; genus JASHUC01. The sequence goes on along the minus strand of JASHSR010000105.1, from coordinate 7,123 downwards.
GTCAGCTCGAGGTCGGCTCTGTCCGAGAAGCTGAGTTTGCCGTCGACAGTCAAACCATGCAGCGCCGGCGGACTCACGTCGAGGAGCACGTCCTGGCCCTTTTCAATGGTGACTTTGTCGCCTGCGCGGGGCACCTGCCGGTCCGGCCAGGTGGCAGGATCAGACCAGAGGGTCTGCTTGACCGCCGGCGTCTTCCCTTCCTGGGCCTGCACGGCGAATACGCTGCCGAGAAGGACCAATGGAAAGAGCGATACCACAAGGAACGAGCGATTCTTCTTGTTGCTCATGACATCAACCCCCCCTGTACTCGGATATGACCCGGTACTTGTGCAGCACAGCAAAGCACTGCTGTCCCGAGCAGGACGCCGCATGATGCGACGCTGTCGTGGTCCGCGCAATTGGCAGTTGCGCCGTCAACTGGGCAAAGACCCAAAAAGACGCATGCCAAGAACGGCCATCACGCCCGACTGCGATGATGCGAGCGCCGCGTTGATCTCGGTGAGATAGACGCTTTGCAGACCATTGCCGTCGGGCGTCAACGGAGCGTACTGGGTCCCAAGATCGGGCCGCAGCCTCGCGATGTGATCCTTGGGTCGTATCAAATTCGAGAGCCGCTGCCAGCGAACTTCTACGCGCCAGCCGATCTGGCTCCAGTTCGTGCCGGCGGTGCCGAATTCCTCGGGCTTCGGGCTCTCCCGACAATAACCACTGACGATGCCGAGCGCCGCGATACGGGTGTCGACGAACGAGAAGACGATGTCGCCAGGTGCGACCTCGCGCATGAACTCGTAAAATGGATTGCGGTGGCCGTTCTTGTTGCGCTTGGGCGACCAGAGATAACCCCCCTCGATCTCCTGGCGGAAGGTCTGATTCTGGTTGACCTACCAAATAGCGCACGACATCGTTCCTGGTGGCCGACCCTGTGCTGGCCGTCCACCGCTTAGTTCGCACATTGTTCACGAGGCGCGGCGTGTTAGAAAGCGCTGTAGCTGGAGAAGTAGCTGTTCCGGTGTGGAAACCCAGAATTTTCCAATGATTCAAGTGGATAAGCGCACCCGCGTCGAGCAGGTGCAGAACGTCGAGTGACGCGGCGGGCCGGGGCGCACATGGGACAAACGGGGGCAGCGGTCGAGAACATCGCGGACACAAAGGCTGCAGACACAAGCGCTGCGGACGCAAAGGCAGCGAACACGGAGGCCGCGGGCGGAAAGACTGCGCGCCCGGGGCGCGAGGCGAGCCACGGGCGCGGCCGGCTCTTCGTCATCTCCGCTCCCTCCGGCGCGGGCAAGACGTCCCTGGTGAAGGCGCTGCTCGAGCTCAATCCCGCCCTGCGCGTCTCCATCTCCTACACCACGCGCAAGCCCCGGCCTCACGAGGTGGATGGCCGGGAGTACTACTTCGTCTCCCCTCAGGAGTTCCGCGATCTCGTCGAGCGCGGAGCGTTCCTCGAGCACGCGCAGGTCTTCGACAACTATTACGGCACGGGGCGGGAGACTGTCGAACGTCTTCTGGCGGCGGGAACCGACGTCGTGCTGGAGATCGATTGGCAGGGCGCGCGGCAGGTGCGCGCGGCCCTGCCCGAGTGCATCACGATCTTCATCCTTCCGCCGTCGCGCGACGCATTAAAGGATCGGCTCACGCAGCGGCGGACCGATTCCGCGGAGGTCATCGCGAGACGGCTCGAGGATGCGGTGGATGACATGAGCCACGCGAGCGAGTTCGACTACGTCGTGGTGAACGACCGCTTCGACCGGGCGGTGGCCGACCTCGCGACAATCGTCGCAGGCCGAGGCGAGGCCCTGCGCAAGGATCGCGAGTCGCTCCGGCCGCTGCTGCGCGCGCTCCTCGCCGCAGGCTGATCAGCGCTCGTTGGCGGCCCCCGGCCGACCGTGCCGCGAGGTTCGCCCACGCTCTCGCCTCGCCCTCGCGCGGCGGGCGCCTCTCGGCGGGCGCCCCTCGGGCGCCCCTCGGCTGGCAGGAACGACACCTTTTCCGCTATAATCAACGGTCTTCGTCGCCCGCCCCGGCGGGCGCTCATCCGGATCCTGGCGAACTCACCCATGGCACGTATCACCGTCGAAGATTGCTTGCACAACGTCGATAACCTCTTCCAGCTGGTGCTGCTCGCCGCTCAGCGCGCGCGCCGCCTCGCGAACGGCGCCGAGCCGACCGTGGCGTGGGAGAACGACAAGCCGACCGTCGTCGCGCTGCGCGAGATCGCCGAGGGCAACATCACGGCCGACATGCTGCGCGAGCCGGAGCCCGCGCCGGAGCAGCCGGTCCTGCCGGAGGCGGAGCATCAGTCCAGCTTCCGCGCTCCACAGTTCGGCCTCGGAGACTGATCGCCGAACTCCCGTATGGACTATGCGTCTTCGCTGCTGGGACTGCTCCCCGGTGGAAGGCGCACTCCCGGGTTGAAGGAGCTGCTCGCGGCCGTCGGCGCCTACCTGCCGCCCGAGCAAGTCGAGCGCATCCGCGATGCGGCGGAGTTCGGCGCCTCGGCGCATAAGGGCCAGAAGCGCCTCTCCGGCGAGCCGTTCATCGCGCATCCCGTCGCGGCCGCCTCGATCCTCGCGGATCTGCATCTCGATGCGGACACGATCATCGCGGCCATTCTCCACGACGTCATCGAGGACACGCCGACGCCGAAGGATCAGCTCGCCGCGCGCTTCGGCGCGGACGTGGCGGAGCTCGTGGACGGTGTCACGAAGCTCGACCAGATCAAGTTCAAGAGCCGCGAGGAGGCGCAGGCGGAGAGCTTCCGCAAGATGCTGCTCGCGATGGTGCGCGACCTGCGCGTCGTCCTGGTGAAGCTCGCGGACCGCACGCACAACATGCGGACGATCGACGCGGTGTCGGCCGCGCGGCGGCGGGCCATCGCGCGCGAGACGCTCGACATCTATGCGCCGATCGCGGAGCGGCTCGGCCTGTACAGCCTGAAGCTCGAGCTCGAGGACCTTGGATTCGCGGCGCTCTACCCGCAGCGCTACCGCGTGCTCGAGCGCGCGCTGAAGCGCGCGCGGGGCAATCAGAAGGAGTTCCTGAAGAAGATCGAGCAGCAGATCACCGCGGCGCTCATGAAGAACGGCATCGCGGCGCGCGTCGAGACGCGCGAGAAGTACCTCTACAGCATCTATAAGAAAATGCGGCGCAAGCGCTCGACGCTCAATGAGATCATCGACGTGTACGGCTTGCGCATCGTCGTCGATACGGCGGACACGTGCTACCGCGCGCTCGGAAGCGTCCACAGCGTCTTCAAGCCCATGCCCGGGCGCTTCAAGGACTACATCGCCATCCCGCGCGTCAACGGCTACCAGTCCTTGCACACGACGCTCTTCGGCCCGAACGGCGTGCCGATCGAGGTGCAGATCCGCACGGACGACATGCATCGCGTGGCGGAATCGGGCATTGCCGCGCACTGGCGCTACAAGACAGGCGAGGAGGTCGACTCCGCCCAGCACGAGCGAGCGCGGGAGTGGCTGCGGCATCTCGTCGAGCTGCAAGAGGGAGGCAGCTCCGAGGAGTTCCTCGAAAGCGTCAAGGTCGACCTCTTCCCCGACAAGGTCTACGTCTTCACCCCGAGAGGCGAGATCCTGCGGCTGCCGAGCGGCTCGACCGTGGTCGACTTCGCGTACGCCGTGCACACGGACATCGGCAACCGTTGCGTCGCCGCCAAGGTCGACCGGCGCTTGACGCCGCTGCGCACGGTGCTGCGCAACGGCCAGACGGTGGAGATCATCACGGCCAAGGGCGCGACGCCGAATCCCTCGTGGGTCAACTTCGTCGTGAGCGCGAAGGCCCGGAGCGCCATCCGCCATTATCTGAAGGGCCTGCGCCGCACCGAGGCGATCGCGCTCGGACAGCGGCTGCTCAATCAATCCCTCGGGGAGTTCCACCTCTCGATCGAGGAGATCAGCTCCGGCTCGATGCACGCGGCGGTCGCCGAGCTCGGCATGAAGGACATCGATGAGCTCTTCGAGAAGATCGGTCTCGGCGAGCGTCTCGCTCCGCTCGTCGCGCGGCGCCTGCTCCCAGCCGAGACTCAGGACGGCGGCGCAGCGAGCGGCCCGCCCGCGCCGCTCGCCGTCGCGGGCACCGAAGGACTGCTCGTGTCCTACGCCCGCTGCTGCTTCCCGATCCCCTACGACCCGATCTTCGCGTTCCTCTCGAGCGGCCGCGGCATCGTCATCCACCGCGAGACGTGCGTGAACGTCGAGGACTACCGCAAGCACCCGGAGAAGTGGCTGCCCGTCTCGTGGCAGGCCACCCCCGATCGGCTCTTCAGCTCCCAGATCCGCGTGGACGTCCCCAATCGGATGGGCGTGCTCGCTGCCGTGGCCGCGGCGATCGCGAGCACCGAGACCAACATCGATCACGTCTCGGTGGACGAGCGCGACGTCGACACCTCCACGCTGGTTTTCGAGCTGAAAGTGCGCGACCGCAAGCAGCTTGCGCGTATCATCCGCACGATCCGCCGCATGCCGGACGTGCTGCGCGTCGCGCGTACCATCGCGGCCCATTCATCCACCAAGGCCCGCAAGCATGACTCGTGAGATCATCCACACTCCGCGCGCGCCTCAGGCGATCGGCACGTACTCGCAGGCTGTCCGCGCCGGCGGAACCGTCTACGTCTCGGGACAGATTCCGCTCGACCCCGCGGGCCAGCTCGTGACGGGGGACATCGACGCCGAGATCCGGCGCGTATTCGAGAACTTGAAGGCGATCGCCGAGGCGGCCGGCAGCTCGCTCGCAAGCGTCGCGAAGCTCACGATCTTCCTCACCGATCTCGCGCATTTCGGGAAGGTGAACGAGATCATGGCCGCTTACTTCTCCGCGCCCTATCCGGCGCGGGCCGTGGTCGGCGTCGCGCAGCTGCCGCGCGGCGTGCGCGTCGAGATGGAGTGCATTCTCGCCCTTGGCTGAGGCTCTCAAAACGTCCGCGACGCGACGCGGACCCCCGCGTTCCGGATCGCCACAGGCGGGATCGCCCGGGCCCGAATCGCCGCGAGCCCGCGCGTCCTCGCTCGGAGCGCCGGTCCACGGATCGTCCGAGCATGGAGCCCCACGGCCGCAAGCGCCGACCCGCAGCTCGCCCGACCTCGAGCACGGAGCGCGGCGGCCTGTGTCCCCCGAGCAGCGGCCCATCACCGCGCTCCGCGGCGTCGGCGCCGCGCTCGCCGAGCGGCTGCGCCGCCTGGGTGTCGAGCAAGTGCAGGACCTGCTGTTCGTGCTCCCGCTACGCTACGAGGACCGCACGCGCGTCGTCGCCATCGGCGCCCTCGTGCCCGGCGTCCGCGCGGCCGTGGAAGGAGAGGTGCAGCTGACGGAGGTCGTCTTCCGCCGCCGGCGGCAGCTCCTTTCGCGGATCGCCGACGGCTCCGGATTTCTCACGCTGCGGTTCTTCCACTTCTCCGCCGCGCAGCAGAGCGGGCTCGCGCGCGGCACGCGCCTGCGTTGCTTCGGGGAGGTGCGTCGCGGCCCGCTCGGGTTGGAGATCATCCACCCGGAATACCGCAGAGTGATCGGGAACGAAGGGCTCGAGGAGACGCTGACTCCGGTGTATCCGGCGACCGAGGGACTGACGCAGGGCCGGCTGCGCGCGCTCATCGGCCAGGCGCTGGGCCAGCTCGAGGGGGGCGCCGAACGCCGGGGGTCGGTCGCGGGCGGCGACCGCCGGGGGTCCGGCATCACCGACTGGGTTCCCGCCGAAGTGCTGGCGGCGCTCGACCTGCCGGCCCTCGGCGAAGCGCTGCGCTCTGTCCATCGGCCCCCGCGCTCGGCCCACCTCGAGGAGCTGGCAATGGGCCGCCATCCGGCACAGCGCCGGCTCGCGTTCGAGGAGCTGCTCGCGCACCACCTGTCCCTCAAGGTGCTCAAGCGCTCCGTCCAGTCGGACCAGGCCTGGCCGCTGCGCGATCCGGCCGGCCTCGCCGCGCGCCTGCTCGCGTCGCTGCCGTTCGAGCTCACTGCGGCGCAGAGGCGAGCGTTTGGCGAGGTCCATGCCGATCTGCAGCAGAGCCGGCCGATGGTGCGGCTGCTGCAGGGAGATGTCGGCTGCGGCAAAACGGTGGTCGCGGCGGCGGCGGCCGCCCTCGCCGTCGGCAGCGGCTGCCAGGCCGCCTTGATGGCGCCCACCGAGCTGCTGGCCGAGCAGCACTGGCGCAACTTGCGTGACTGGCTCGAGCCGCTCGGCATTCCGGTGGCGCGGGTCTCCGGGTCGGTACCCGCGCGGACACGGCGGAGCGCACTGGCGACTATTGCTTCCGGTGAGATACAGATAGCGGTTGGAACGCAGGCATTGTTCCAGGAAGGGATCAATTTCAATCGGCTTGCATTGGTCATCGTCGATGAGCAGCATCGGTTCGGCGTGCAGCAACGCCTGAGGCTGCAGGAGAAGGGGCGGGGGGCAGGGCGCTTCCCGCACCAGCTCATCATGACGGCCACGCCCATTCCGCGAACGCTTGCCATGACGGCCTACGCCGACCTCGACATCTCGGTGATCGACGAGCTCCCGCCGGGCCGCACCCCGGTGCGTACGGTGGTCGTTCCGGAGCAGCGGCGTCAGCAAGTCGTCGAGCGGATCCGCGGCGCTTGCCAGTCCGGGGCTCAAGCGTACTGGGTCTGCCCGCTCATCGATGAGTCCGAGGAGCTGCGCTACCAAGCCGTCGAGGAGACGGCGGCCGCGCTCGCCGAGGCGTTGCCCGAAGTGCGTGTCGGCCTGGTCCACGGGCGGCAGCCGCCCTCCGAGAAGGAGCGCGCGATGGCCGGCTTCAAGAGCGGCAAGATCCAGCTATTGGTTGCGACGACGGTGATCGAGGTCGGAGTCGACGTGCCGAACGCGACGCTCATGGTCATCGAGAACGCGGAGGCCCTCGGCCTCGCCCAGCTCCACCAGCTGAGGGGACGGGTCGGCCGCGGCTCGGACACGAGCACCTGCGTGCTGCTCTATCGGGCGCCGCTGTCGCCGCTCGCCCGCGAGCGGCTGAAGGCCATCCGCGAGACGAGCGACGGCTTCGAGATCGCGCGGCGCGATCTGACGCTCCGCGGCCCCGGCGAGCTGCTCGGCACTCGCCAGACCGGTCTCGCGCAGCTGCGCGTCGCCGACCTCATACGCGACGCCGAC
>JASHSR010000104.1 GCA_030038645.1 Gammaproteobacteria bacterium | reverse complement strand
GGCGGTCAGCGTGGCAAGCAGCGCGAGGCGAAGCGCGCGCCGGCCGCTCAAGCGACCTGCAGGATCTGCATGGAGTTGGTGCCGCCCTGCACACCGGAGAGCTCACCCTTGGTGAGGATGACCCGGTCGCCCCGGCGGACCAGCGAAAGCTCGAGCAGGCGCGCGAAGATCGAGTTGTAGAGCGTCTCCACCGTCTGTGGACCGGTCACGTCGTAGACGACCGCGAGCGCGAGCAAGACGAGCGTCCCTGCGGCGATCAGCGTCGCGAGGAGCGCCGACCAGAGCGCTCCACCGAGCGTCGGTCGGCGCGCACCGCCGGCGCCCGGCCGCCCGACCCGCCGCCCCCTCAAGCGACCTGCAGGATCTGCATCGAGTTGGTGCCACCCTGCACGCCGGAGAGCTCGCCCTTGGTGAGGATCACGAGATCGCCCCGGCGGACCAGCGAGAGCTCGAGCAGGCGGGCGAAGATGGAGTTGTAGAGCGTCTCCACCGACCGCGGCCCCGTCACGTCGTAGACGACGGGGTACACGCCGCGATAGAGCGTGACCCGGCGCCGCGTCTGCTCGTGACGCGTGAACGCGTAGATCGGGATGTCCGAGCGGATGCGGGACATCCACAGCGGCGTCGCGCCCGATTCGGTGAGCGCGACGATGGCGCGCACTTTCAGGTGATTGGCCGTGTACATGACGGCCATCGCGATGGCCTCCTCGCTGCCCTGGAAGGATCCGTCCACGCGGTGGCGCGTCCGAGTGTGGGCGAGCTGGTACTTCTCCGCCCCGCCGATCACCTGCGCCATCGCCTGCACGGCTTTGACGGGGTAGCGGCCGGTCGCCGACTCGGCCGACAGCATCACGGCGTCGGTTCCGTCCATCACGGCGTTCGCCACGTCGCTCACCTCGGCTCGCGTCGGCACCGGGCTTTGAATCATCGATTCCATCATCTGCGTCGCGGTGATCACCACACGGTTCTTGGCGCGCGATTGGTGGATGATGGTCTTCTGCAGGCCCGTGAGCTCCGCGTAGCCCATCTCGACGGCGAGATCGCCGCGCGCGACCATGATCACGTCCGCGGAGCCGATGATCCCCGTGAGATTGGCGATGGCCTCGTGCCGCTCGATCTTGGCGACGATGTGCGCCTCGCCGCCCGCCTGGCGCACGAGCGTGCGCGCCTGCTCGATGTCCGCCGCATCGCGCGCGAAGGAGACGGCGACGTAGTCCACCTTCTCCTCGGCCGCGAAGCGGATGTCGTCGCGATCCTTGTCCGACAGGGCGGGCGCCGAGATGCCTCCGCCCTGGCGGTTGAGCCCCTTGCGGTCCGAGAGCTCCCCGGCCACGCGGACGCGGCAGTCGATGCGCGTGCCCTGCACGCGCTCGACGTCGAACACGATCTGGCCGTCCGAGAGCAGCAGCGTGTCGCCCGGCGACACGTCCCGAGGCAGATCCTTGTACGCAACGCCCACCCCGTGCGCGGTGCCGGCCTTCGGGTCCATCGCCGTATCGAGCGTGAAGGGCTGGCCTTCGGCGAGCTGCACACGCCCGCCGGCGAACCCCTCGATGCGGATCTTGGGCCCCCCGAGGTCGAGCAGCACACCGACGGTCGCGTCGGCGCGCGCCGCCGCCTCGCGTACGAGCCTCAGCCGCCGCAGCAGGTCATCCCGCGTGCCGTGCGATGCGTTGAGCCGCACGACGTTGACGCCTGCGCGAATCATCTCCACCAGCACGGCCGGATCGTCCGTCGCGGGACCCGCCGTCGCCACGATCTTGGTGCGTCTCGAGGTATCCACGCTCTGGGTCGTCATCCTCTCGGCTCCATGCGGGGCGGCGGCGGCTCAAGCCGCGCGCGCCTCCAGAACGGCGACGGCCGGCAACGTCTTGCCTTCGACGAACTCGAGGAACGCGCCGCCGCCCGTCGAGATATAGGAGATGCCGTCCTCCACACCATACTTCTCGATCGCGGCCAGCGTGTCGCCGCCGCCCGCGAGCGAGAAGGCCTTGCTGCGCGCGATGGCGCCGGCGATGGCGCGCGTGCCCTCGCCGAACTGATCGTACTCGAAGACCCCGACCGGCCCGTTCCAGACGATCGTGCCCGCCGATTGCAGCGAGGCGCCGAGCCGCTCGGCCGTGTCGGGGCCGATGTCGAGAATCATCTCGTCGGCACGGACATCGTGAATGGAGCGAATGTCCGCGTGCGCCGTCGCCGCGAGCTCCTTGGCGACCACCACGTCGGTCGGCAGCGGGATCTCGGCGCCGCGCTCGCGCGCCTGCGTCATCAGCCGGCGTGCGATGTCGAGCATGTCGGCTTCCTGAAGAGACTTGCCGACGGCGATGCCGGTCGCCGCGAGGAACGTGTTGGCGATGCCGCCTCCGACGATCAGGCGGTCCACCTTCGCGAGCAGCGCCTCGAGCACCGTGAGCTTGGTGGAGACCTTCGAGCCGGCGACGATCGCGACCAGCGGGCGCGCGGGATTCTCGAGCGCGCGCTCGAGCGCCTCGAGCTCCCCGACGAGCAGCGGTCCGGCGCACGCCTGCTTCGCGAACTTCGCGATGCCGTGCGTGCTCGCCTCGGCGCGGTGCGCCGTCGCGAAGGCGTCCATCACGAACACGTCGCACAGGGCGGCCATGCGGCGCGCGAGGCCGTCGTCGTCCTTCTTCTCGCCCTTGTTGAAGCGCACGTTCTCGCACAGCACGGCCTCGCCGGGCGCGCAGTCGACGCCGCTCAGCCAGTCCTTGCGCAGCGGCACCGGCTTGCCGAGCAGCTCCGACATGCGCGCCGCGATCGGCGCGAGCGACAGCTTCTCATCGGGCGCGCCTTCCTTCGGCCGGCCGAGATGCGAGAGCACGAATACCTTCGCGCCGGCCTCCATCGCGTGGCGCAGCGTCGGCAGCGCCGCGCGGATGCGGGCATCGCTCGTCACCGCGCCGTCCTGCACCGGAGTGTTGAGATCCTCGCGGATCAGGACGCGCTTGCCGCGCAGGTCGAGGTCGGTCATCCGCAGAATTTTCATGCGCTGGGCGGGCGCGGCGCGCGCTGCAGGACGGCCATCACGCGGCCCTCGACCACGCGATCGTGGTGTCGAGCATGCGGTTCGAGAAGCCCCACTCGTTGTCGTACCACGCGCACACCTTCGCGAGCGAGCCGCCGATGACCTTGGTGAGCGTCGCATCGAATATGGCGGAGTGCGGGTCGTGGTTGAAATCGACGGACACGAGCGGCTCCTCGTTGTAGGCGAGGATGCCGCGCATCGCGCCCCCCGCCGCCTCCTTCAGCGCCCGGTTGACCTCCTCGGCGGAGGTCTCGCGGCTCGGCGTGAACGTCAGGTCGACCAGCGAGACGTTGATGGTGGGGACACGGATCGCGAACCCGTCGAGCCGGCCGTTGAGCTCGGGCAGCACCAGGCCCACCGCCGCCGCGGCTCCGGTCTTCGTCGGGATCTGCGACATCGTCGCCGCGCGGGCGCGGCGCAGATCCTTGTGATACACGTCCGTGAGCACCTGGTCGTTGGTATACGAGTGGATGGTCGTCATCACGCCCACCGCGATGCCGATCTTCTCGTTGAGCACCTTGGCGACGGGCGCGAGGCAGTTGGTGGTGCAGGAGGCGTTCGAGATCACGGTATGCGTCGACTTGAGCACGCCGTGGTTCACGCCGTAGACGATCGTCGCATCCACGTCCTTCTCGCCCGGGGCGGAGATGATGACTTTGCTCGCCCCGCCCGCGAGGTGGGCGCTCGCCTTCGCCTTGGAGGTGAAAAGGCCCGTGCACTCGAGCACGAACTGAACGCCGAGCCGACCCCACGGGAGCTTCGCCGGATCGCGCTCCGCGAGCACGCGGATGCGGTCGCCGTTCACGACCATCGAGTCCCCGTCCACCGCCACCTCGCCGGGGAAGCGGCCGTGAGCCGTGTCGTAGCGCGTGAGGTGCGCGTTGGTCCTCGCATCGCCGAGGTCGTTGATGGCGACGATCTGAAGCTCGCCCGTGCGCCGGGACTCGTACAGCGCGCGCAGGACGTTGCGGCCGATCCGCCCGTAACCGTTGATGCCCACCTTGATAGCCATATCAAGCTCCTCCCAGGAGCTCCTCGACGTTGCGCCTGACGTTCTCCGCCGTGAAACCGAACTGAGCCAGCACCGCGGACCCCTTCCCGGATGCGCCGAACCGATCGATGCCGAGCACGCGGCCCCCCGTGCCGACATAGCAGCACCAGGAGAGATGCGCGCCCGCCTCGACGGCGAGCCGCCGCTTGACCGCCTGCGGCAGGACGCTTTCCCGGTACTCGGCGTCCTGCGCATCGAAGCGCTCGGTGCACACCATGGAGACCAGCCGGACGCGCCGCCCGGCATCGTTGAGCGCCTTCACGGCCTCCGCGGCGATGCCGACCTCAGAGCCGGTCGCGAGCACCACGCACTCCGCAGCGCCGCGGCAGTCGATCAGCACGTAGCCTCCACGGCGGATCGCGTCGACCTGCGCGGGCGTGCGCGACTGCTGCGGCAGCGCCTGCCGAGTGAGCACGAGCGCGGTGGGGCCCGCGCGCTGCTCGAGCGCCGCGACCCACGCGACGGCGGTCTCGACCGCATCGCAGGGCCGCCAGAGCGTGAGGCCCGGCATCGCGCGCAGCGAGGCGAGCTGCTCGATGGGCTGATGGGTCGGGCCGTCCTCGCCGAGGCCGATCGAGTCGTGCGTGTAGACCAGCACGACGTGCGTCTGCATCAGCGCGGCGAGGCGCACCGCGTTGCGCGCGTAATCCGAGAAGACGAGGAACGTTCCGCCGTAGGGAACGAGGCCGCCGTGCAGCGCGAGGCCGTTGAGCATGGCGGTCATCGCGAACTCGCGCACGCCGTAGTGAAGATAGTTCCCCGACGCATCGCCGGGCGTGATCGCGCGCGACACCTTGGTGAGCGTGCTGTTCGAGCCGGTGAGGTCCGCCGATCCGCCGACAAGCTCGGGCAGCGCCGGAGCGAGGCTGTCGAGCGCCGCCTGCGAGGACTGCCGCGTCGCCTGCGGCTTCGCCTGCTGGGTCGCCGTCGCGAGCGCCTGCCTCGCGACCTCGGTCCAGCCGGACGGAAGGTCGCCGCGCAGGCGCCGGTCGAGCTCCGCGGCGAGCGCGGGATACTCCTCTCGATAGCGGGAGTACAGCTCGCGCCAGCGCGCCTCGGCCGCCGCGCCCCGCTCCCTCAAGTCCCATTCGGCGCGCAGCTGCGGGGGAATCTCGAAGGGGGGATACGGCCATCCGAGCGTCTTGCGCGCCGCGGCGACCTCGTCCGCCCCGAGCGGCTCCCCGTGCGCATCCTTGGTGCCTTGCTTGTGAGGCGCGCCGAAGGCGATCACGGTCTTGCAACAGATGAGCGTCGGGCGGTCGGGCTGCGCGCGCGCCGCGCGAATGGCGGCGTCCACGGCACCGGCGTCCTGCCCGTCGACGTGCGCAATCACGTGCCAGCCGTACGCCTCGAAGCGCTTCGGCGTGTCGTCTCGGAACCACCCCTCGACCTTCCCGTCGATCGAGATCCCGTTGTCGTCGTAGAAGCCGATCAGCTTGCCGAGCCGCAGGGCGCCGGCGAGCGAGCACGCCTCGTGCGAGATGCCCTCCATGAGACAGCCGTCGCCGCAAAAGAAATAAGTGTAATGGTCGACGATCGGAAAGCCCGGCCGGTTGAACTGCGCCGCGAGCATGTTCTCGGCGAGCGCCATGCCGACCGCATTGCCGATGCCCTGGCCGAGCGGTCCCGTCGTGGTCTCGATGCCGAGCTCGGGGTGATGCTCCGGATGGCCCGCCGTGCGCGATCCGAGCTGGCGGAAGCTCTTGATCTCCTCGAGCCCGAGCGGGTAGCCCGTGAGATAGAGCAGCGAGTAGAGCAGCATGCAGGCGTGGCCGTTCGAGAGCACGAAGCGGTCGCGGTCCGGCCAGCGCGGATTCACGGGGTTGTGCTTGAGGTAGCCGCGCCAGAGCACCTCGGCGATGTCGGCGAGGCCCATCGGAGCGCCCGGATGCCCCGCGCCGGCCTGTTGTACGGCATCCATGGAGAGGGCGCGGATGCAATTCGCGAGTTCACGATGCGTGCTCATGAGAGCCCCGCATTTTCCACCAGATGACGGCGGGCGGGCAACGGAACGAGCTTCATCTGATCCGCAACAGCGTGAGCCCCTCGCCGATCGGCACCATCGCGAGATCGACGCGCTCGTCGTGGTGCACGTGGTCGTTGAACTCGCGCAGCGCCCGGGCCGGCGCGCTGTCGCGCCCGACGATGGTCTCGCCGGCGACGAAGAGCGTGTTGTCGACGGCGATGAGGCCGCCCGGCCTCACGAGGGTGAGCAGCTTCTCGTAGTAGGCGATGTAGCTCGGCTTGTCGGCGTCGACGAACGCAAAGTCGAACGAGCCCCGCCCCGCGCTGCGCTCGAGCTCCTCGAGCGTCTCGATCCCAGGGCGCAATCTCAACTCCACGCGCGCCTCGACGCCCGCGTCGCGCCAGAACCGGCGCGCGACCGCCGTCCACTCCTCGCTCACGTCGCACGTGACGATGCGGCCGTCCGGCGGCAGCGCGAGCGCCATCACGAGGCTCGAGTATCCCGTGTACGTGCCGAGCTCGATCACGCGCCGGGCGCCGGCGAGCCTCACGAGCAAGCCCATGAACTGCCCCTGCTCGGGGCTGATCTGCATCTCGGCGCCGCGCATTCCCGCGGTGATCGCGCGCAGGCGCTCGAGCACGGCAGGCTCGCGCACCGCATGCTCGAGCACGTAGCGATATATGTCTGGCGATAGAGACATGGATCGAGTGGACATAGCTAAGCCTCGATATGTAGCGCCGCGGAGCGAGCCGATGCACCTCACATTATGGTCCCGGCCGATCGTGGACTGCATCAAGTTCGCCCGCGGGCCGTCTCGAGCGCTCATGATCCAGTTCACTCGGAGGAGGATGCGCCTCTGCTACGATGCCCTCGCGTTCTGGAGCGCCCGATGGAACTCCCTCTGCGTCGCCTCAGTCCGTCCATAGGTCAGCGAGCTCGAGTGGCAGCTTCATCATGAGCGTATTGCGTCTCGTCCAGTTCACGGATCCCCACCTGTACGGAGACGAGACCGGAGCGCTCCGCGGCGTTGCGACCTACCCGGCCCTCCTCCGCGCGATCGAGCAAGCGCGGTCGCGCGACTGGCCCGTCGATGCGATCCTCGTCACCGGCGACCTGGTGCAGGACGATCCGGCGGGCTACGCGAATTTCCGCCGCGCTCTGGGCGGCCTGGGAAGCCCGGTGTATTGCCTGCCGGGCAATCACGACGTGCCGGACGCCATGCGACGCGAGCTCGGCGCGCATCCGTTCGTCCTCGGCGGCGCGGTCGATCTCGGGGGGTGGCGCATCGTGCTGCTCGACAGCACGGTCCCCGGCTCCGCGGGCGGCCGCTTGAGCGACCGGAGCCTCGCGCAGCTCGATGCGGCGCTTGCCGGCGCGCCCGGACAGCACGCGCTCGTGTGCCTGCATCACCACCCCGTCGCCATGGCGAGCCGCTGGCTCGACCGGGTGGGGCTCGCCAATCCGGAGGACTTCTTCCGCGTCCTCGAGGCGCACCGGAACGTGCGCGCCGTGCTCTGGGGCCACGTGCACCAGTGCTTCGACGGCTTGCACCGCCACGTCCGGCTCCTCGGGACACCCTCGACGTGCATGCAGTTCCTCCCGCACGCCGACGAGTTCGCGCTCGATCCGCGGCCGCCCGCCTACCGCACGCTCGAGCTGCGGCCCGACGGCACTTTCCGCACCGAGGTCGTCTGGGTGGACGAGTCGAGCGCCCGACACTCCTCGCGCTCCGTCTGCTCCGCGGCCTGAGCGGCCGCCCGGCACGCGGCCGCGCGCCGCCC
>JASHSR010000103.1 GCA_030038645.1 Gammaproteobacteria bacterium | reverse complement strand
TCTCGGCGTGGGAGTGCGCAGGCGCGGCGGCGCTCTGCTGCGCGGCGACCGGCTGCAAGCTCGCGGCCAGGGCCGCCGCGAGCACCCAGGAGAGCCCGCGGATGGCGGGCCGAGACAGCGTGTGCGCGGCCACGCCGCGACGGAAACATAAGGTCACAAACTCACCTCGGGGTGGACTCGAATGCACGCTAGTGTGGCCTCTTGCGGGGGACGGCGCTCGGGTTTTTGCGGTGGCGCCCGAGCCCGCCCTCCGCGACGAATTCACGCTAGAGTAGGAGCGCATAGCGAGGAGTGTGCGCATGTTCGAGCGGCTCGAGCGATTGCCGGACGATCCGATCCTGGGGCTGATGGCCGCCTTTCGGGCGGACGAGAGCCGCGACAAGATCGATCTCGGGGTCGGGGTCTACCGCAATGCCCGGGGGGAGACCCCGGTGCTCGAGGCCGTCCGGCGCGCCGAGCGCGTCGTGCTCGAGCGACAGTCCACCAAGACGTACGTGGCGCCAGCCGGCAATGCGGCCTTCAACCAGGCCATGGAGCGCCTCGCGCTCGGGGCGGGGCATCCCGCGCTCGCGGCCGGCCGTGTGCGCACGATTCAGGGGGTGGGGGGATGCGGCGCACTGCGGCTCGGTGCGGAGCTGATCCACACCGCCGCGCCTCACTCGGTCGTGCATGTGAGCTCGCCGACGTGGGCCAATCACGTGCCTCTGCTCGGCGGCTGCGGCCTGAAGCTCGAGCCGTACCCCTACTACGATGCCGCGGCCGGCCGCGTGCGGCTCGAGGCGATGCTGCAGGCGCTCGACTCGCTGCCCGTCGCGAGCGTCGTGCTCCTCCACGCGTCGTGCCATAACCCGACCGGAGCCGACCTCTCCGAGGAGGAGTGGCGGGAAGTCCTCGCCGTCGTCCAGCGGCGACGGTTGCTGCCGTTCATCGACATGGCTTATCAGGGCCTCGGCGCGGGGGTCGATGCCGACGCGTTCGCCGTCCGCCTGTTCGCCTCCGAGCTCCCCGAGCTGCTGGTGGCCGTGTCGTGCTCCAAGAACTTCGGGCTGTACCGGGAGCGCGCCGGCACGCTGCACATCCTCACCGAGTCGGCGAGCCGATCGGAGGCCGCGCTCAGCCAGGAGGTGCGCATCGCGCGCCGCCTCTACTCGATGCCGCCCGACCATGGAGCCGCCATCGTGAGCCAGATCCTCACCGACGAGGCGCTGCGCGACCTGTGGCAGCGGGAGGTGGGCGACATGCGCGAGCGCATCCTCGGCCTGCGCCGCGAGCTCGTGCGCGAGCTCAATGCGGCCTGCCCCTCGCGGGATTTCAGCTTCATCGCGGCTCAGCGGGGGATGTTCTCGTTCCTCGGGGTGAGCCCCGAGCAGGTGAGGGCGTTACGGGCGGATCACCACGTCTACATGACCGAGGACAGCCGCATCAACATCGCGGGCCTGCGAAGCGAGAACCTCGAGCGCTTCGCGCGGTCGGTCGCGCAGGTGCTGCGCCGGTCGGGCTAGCGCGCGCCGCCCCGATCAGTCCCGCACGCGGATGCGGTTCTCGATGTCCTGCACGCCCGGGCAGGCATCGACCAAGTCCTCGATGTAGTGCTTCATGCGCCGCTCGGGGACCGTGCCCTCGAGCGTCACGAGACCGCCGGCGACGCTGACCGTCACGTCGCTCGCATCGAGCATGCTCGAGAGCTCATCCCCCTCGATCTCGCCGAAAGGCTGCGAGAGCCGCTCGCAGATCTCCTCCCGGATGCGCTCGTCCGAGAGCCGGTAGCCCTTCGGGCCGTCGGTCGGCGGCGCGCGGCCCGGTGTGTCGCTATCGCCCCAGCGCGGATCTCGTCGGCTCATGGCCTCACCTCATCGCTCGCCCGACCCGCTCGCAACTGCCGTGCCCGATGACGGCCCATCGAGCGCTTGCGCGAGCTCGGTCAGCGAGCCGATTGGCGCCGAGCAGACGCTCCCGCGGCAGAGATACGCCACCGCGCGGCCGCGCGGCTCCTTTTCGGCGAGGGTGGCGGGCAAGTCGCGCGCGCCGGGCAGAATCGCGAGCACCAGGCGGTGCGGCGCGTAGGTCTTGGCGAGCTCTCGGCGCCAGGCGTCGAGCTCGCTACGCTCGCCGCGCAGGATCACGATCTGCGGGGCGCGCAGGTACTCCTCGAGGGCGATGAGGAGCGAGACGTGCGAAGGTGGATGGCGCTCCACGGCGCTCCACCCGGCGCGCAGGATCGCCTCCGCGGCGTTCAG
The DNA here is from genome assembly GCA_030038645.1 of Gammaproteobacteria bacterium. GTDB lineage: Bacteria > Pseudomonadota > Gammaproteobacteria > Steroidobacterales > Steroidobacteraceae > JASHUC01. The sequence goes on along the minus strand of JASHSR010000103.1, from coordinate 6,476 downwards.
GAACCGGGTCTCGCCGAGCAGGTAGCCCATCCGCTGCAGCGCGATCGCGGCGATCCCGTTTCCGGACGGCGTCGCGTCGTCCGCGAACGATTTGGAGCGGTGGATCAGCGCCTCGTGCTCGTCGGAGGTGAAGTAAAGGCCGCCGCGGTCGCGGTCGGCGAAGTGATCGAGCGTGGCCGCCAGCAGCTCGCGAGCGAACGCGAGCTCGTCGCCCGCGAAGCGCACCTGCTGCAGCTCGAGGACGGCGTCGGCGAGATAAGCGTAATCGTCGAGGTAGGCGTCGAGATGAGCGCGGCCGTCCCGGCTGGCGGCGAGCAGGCGTCCGTCGCGCCAGTGCGTACGCCGTAAGAACTCGAGCGCGCGGGTGGCGGACTCGGCGAACTCCTCGCGGCCCAGGGCGCGCGCGGCCCAAGCCATGCCGCGGATCATCAAAGCGTTCCACGCGGTGAGGACCTTGTCGTCGCGGCTCGGTGGCACACGCCGCGCGCGCAAGGCAAGCAGCTTGCGGCGCGCGGAGTCGATCCGCTCGGCCGTCTCGCCCGGGGAGAGGCCGAGCCGGGCGGCGACTTCCTCGACGGCGACGAACCCATACAGATGCCAGCGCCCCTCGAAGTTCGGCGCGCGGTCGATGCCGAAGCGCGGCGCGAAAGCGGCGAGCTCCTCCGGCGTGAGCGCGCGCTCGATCTGCGACCGCTCCCATACGTAGTAGCGGCCTTCGTGTCCCTCGGAGTCCGCATCGAAGCTCGAGTAGTAGCCGCCCGAGGGAGACTGCATCTCCCGCATCGCCCACTCGGCCGTCTCGGCGGCGATCCGAGCGTAGAGCGGATCGCCGGTCGCGAGCGCCGCCTGCGCGTAGACCGCGAGCAGCGCGCCGTTGTCGTACAGCATCTTCTCGAAGTGAGGGATCATCCAGTACGCGTCGACGGAGTAGCGCGAGAAGCCTCCGCCCAGCTGATCGTTGATTCCGCCTTCGCCCATGCGACGTAGCGTGAGAGTCGCCATGTGAAGCGCGGGCGAGTCGGGCTGCAGCGCGTTTGCGGCCTCGGACGCCCGCCCGCCCGCGCCGGCGTGCGACTCACGGAGCAGCAGCTCGAGAGTGAGCGGGTGCGGGAATTTCGGGGCCCCGCCGAATCCGCCGTAGGTCGAGTCGAAGTTGGCCGAGAGGTCCGCGAGCGCCGCCGCGATGGGACTCGCGTCGAGCCGCACGTGGGCCGAGGCGGCAGGCGCCTCGAGCTCGCCGAGCGCCCGCATCAGCGCGTCGCTCTGCTCGCGCAGCTCCGTCCGATGACTCGCGTAATAGTCCGCGACGCGGGCGAGCACGTCCTTGAACGCCGGCATCCCGTAGCGCGGCTCCGGCGGAAAGTACGTGCCTCCGAAGAACGGCCGCCGGTCATCGGGGCTCAAGAACATCGTGAGGGGCCAGCCGCCCGACCGCCGCGTGATGAGGTGTTGGGCGATCTGATAGATCCGGTCGATGTCCGGGCGCTCCTCGCGGTCGACCTTGATGTTGACGAAGCGCTCGTTGAGAAGCCGCGCGGTCTGCTCGTCCTCGAAGCTCTCCTCGGCGAGCACGTGGCACCAGTGGCAGGAGGAGTAGCCGATCGAGACGTGCACGGGCTTGCCTTCCGCTTGCGCTCTCTCGAAAGCCTCCGCACCCCAGGGGTACCAGTCGACGGGGTTGTGAGCGTGCTGCAGCAGGTACGGGCTCGCCTCAGAGATCAGGCGGTTCGTGAACCTCGGCGCCCCGCCCTCGGGAGGTGTAGTGGTCATAGGATCGGTATAATCGCCCGTTTTGACCGACCGGAGAAGGCGCTGACGTGATCTCGGGCCCTGCAGAAGCGGCATCGCCCCGGGCGCGCGCGCCCGGCGAGCCCGTGACCTTCCGGGAGCAGCCGGTGCCGCCTCGGGAGCAGCCAGCGCCGCTCAGCCTCAAGCGCGGTGAGGAGCGCCGCCTCGGCGCGGGACATCCCTGGGTATTCAGCAACGAGGTGGATACCGACCGAACGCCGCTCACCGCGTTCGCGCCCGGCGCCCTCGCGACGGTGCAGTCCGACCGCGGGCGCTTTCTCGGCTATGCCTATGTCAATCCACACGCGCTCATCTGTGCGCGGATCATGAGCCGGGAGGCAAGCCGTCCCATCGACGAGTCCCTGCTCGTGCATCGGCTCGATGTCGCGCTCGCCCTGCGCCGGCAGCTCAACCCCGCGCCCTACTATCGCCTCGTGTTCGGCGAGTCGGACGGGCTTCCGGGGCTCGTGCTCGATCGGTATGGGGACCTCCTCGTCGGACAGATCGCGACCGCGGGCATGGAGGCGCTGAAGTCCGCGATCGAGAGCGCCGTGCGGACCGCGCTCGCTCCCGAGGGTGTCGCGGCCCTTTACTGGAAGAACGACTCGGCGGCGCGAGCGCTCGAGCATCTGCCGCAGGCCGCCGGCCCGGCGTTCGGCGCGGCGCCCGAGGAGATCGAGGTTCGCGAGGGCGGCGCGAGGTTTCACGCGCCGCTCGCGGGGGGCCAGAAGACGGGCTGGTTCTACGACCACACGGCGAACCGAGCGCGGATGCTGCGTTATCTCCGGCCGGGCGCCCGCGTGCTAGATGTGTTCAGCTACGTCGGCGCGTGGGCCGTCACCGCGCTGCGGGCAGGCGCGCAATCCGCGACGTGCATCGACGCCTCGCAGGACGCGCTCGCTCACGCGCGCCGCAACGCGGCCGACAACGGCGTCGAGGTGGAGTGCCTGCGGGACGACGCGTTCGATGCGCTCCACGCGCTGCACGAGAGCGGCGCGCGCTTCGACGCAATCATTCTCGATCCGCCGGCCTTCATCAAGCGCAAGAAGGACATCCCGAAGGGCCAGGCGGCGTATCGCAAGCTCAACCAGCTCGCCCTCAATCTCGTCGATGAAGAGGGGCTCCTGGTGTCGTGCTCGTGCTCCTACCACCTGGCGGAGGCCGAGCTGCTGGCGGCCGTCCAGACGGCGGCGCGGCACTGCAGCCGCTTCGTGCAGGTCCTCGAGCTCGGTGGGCAGTCGCCGGACCATCCCGTGCATCCGGCCGTCCCGGAGACGCGCTACTTGAAGGCGCTCTACTGCCGCGTCACGCGCGAGTGAGGCGAAACCGCTACACTTTCGCACATGCTCAAGTACCCCGGCTTCAATCCGATCGCCGTCGAGCTGGGACCCTTCCATCTCCTCGGCCGCACGCTCGGCCCGATCGAGGTGCACTGGTACGGCATCATGTACCTCATCGGCTTCGCGGCCGGCTGGTGGCTCGCGCGCTTTCGCGCCTCGCGCCCGGGCTCGACGTGGAAGCCGACCGACGTGGACGATTTCGTGTTCTTCGCGATGCTCGGGGTCATCCTCGGCGGACGCATCGGCTACGTCCTGTTCTACGGCCTGCCCTTCTGGGAGGGGGACCCCTGGTACCCGCTCAAGATCTGGGAAGGCGGCATGTCGTTTCACGGCGGCCTGCTCGGCGTCGCGATCGCCATCTCCGTCTTCGCGATGCGCCGCGGCCGGCGCATCGCGGATGTCCTCGATTTCGCGGCGCCGCTGCCCGGGATCGGGCTCTTCGCCGGCCGCATCGGCAACTTCATCAACGGCGAGCTGTGGGGCAAGCCCACCACCTTGCCGTGGGGCTTCGATGTGAACGGCGTCGTGCGGCAGCCCTCCCAGCTCTACGAGGCCGGGCTCGAAGGTGTCGTTCTCTTCACCGTTCTGTGGCTGTACACCGCGAAGCCGCGGCCCCGCCTCGCCCCTTCGGGGCTGTTTCTCGTGATCTACGGCATCTCGCGCTTTCTCGTCGAGTTCGTGCGGACGCCGGACCCGCAGATCGGGTATCTCGCCGGAGGATGGCTCACGATGGGACAGGTGCTCTCGATGCCGATGATCCTGATCGGCGCGGCGCTCATCCTCGCCGCCTACGGGCGCGGCGTGCCGTCGGGAAACTGGGCGGTCGCGCGATGAGGCCGTATCTCGATCTGCTCGAGCGCATTCGCGCTCACGGCGCGCGGAAGACCGACCGCACGGGAATCGGCACGCTCTCGGTGTTCGGTCATCAGATGCGCTTCGACCTGTCGCAGGGCTTCCCGCTCGTCACGACGAAGAAGATCCACGTGCGCTCGGTCGTCTACGAGCTGCTGTGGTTCCTGCGCGGAGACACGAACGTGCACTGGCTCAACGAGCACGGCGTCAGCATCTGGGACGAGTGGGCCGACGAGCGCGGCGAGCTCGGGCCCATCTACGGCAGGCAGTGGCGGGCGTGGCCGCGGGCGGACGGCGGCACGATCGATCAGATGAGCCGGGCCGTCGAGGCGCTGAGAAGCGATCCGGATTCGCGCCGGATCATCGTGAGCGCCTGGAACGTCGGGGAGCTCGAGCGCATGGCCCTCGCGCCCTGCCACGCGCTGTTCCAGCTGTACGTCGCGGACGGCGCGCTCTCCTGCCAGCTCTATCAGCGCAGCGCGGACTGCTTTCTCGGCGTGCCGTTCAACATCGCCTCCTACGCCCTGCTCACGCACATGCTCGCGCAGCAGTGCGATCTCGCGCCCGGCGAGCTCGTCTGGACCGGCGGAGACTGCCACCTGTATCTCAATCATCTCGCGCAGGCGGACGCGCAGCTCGCGCGCGAGCCCTACCCGTTGCCGCAGCTGCAGATCCGGCGGCGCGCGCCGAGCCTTTTCGAGTACCGGTACGAGGATTTCGAGTTCGTGGGCTACAGGCACCATCCCGCCATCCCGGCGGCCGTCGCGGTCTGACGCCGTGGCGCGCCAGTCCGACCTGTTCGAGGTGCGCCGCTCGAGGATCCACGGCCACGGCGTGTTCGCGCTGCGCCCCATCCCGAAGGGCACGCGCATCATCGAGTACGTCGGCGATCGCGTCTCCCACGCGCAGGCGGACCGCCGCTACGAGGATCATGACGAGAGCGACAACCACACCTTTCTCTTCAGCGTCGATCGCGGTCTCGTGATCGACGCGGGAATCGGCGGGAACGAGGCGCGCTTCATCAATCATTCTTGCGGGCCGAACTGCGAGTCGGTGATCGAGCACCGCCGCGTCTTCATCGAGGCGATCCGCGACATCGAGCCCGGGGAGGAGCTCTCGTACGACTATCAGATCGGCCGGGAGCGCGGCGATCCGCCGAACGTCGATGAGATCTACGCCTGCCGCTGCGGGAGCGCGCAGTGCCGCGGCACCATGCTCTGGCCGCCGCGGCGTCGGGGAGGGAGCGGTCGCGCCAGAGCCGGCGGAAACAGCCGCGGGACAGGCAGCCGCCGCCGCGACGGAGCTGGCGCAAGCAGCCGCAACGGAACCGGGCCGAGCAGTCGCGCCGGAGCGGGCGCGAGCGGTCGCGGCGGAGTCGACCGGAACGGTCGCAACGGAGCAGGCCGGAGCACTCGCGACTCAGCAGGCCGGGGTCTTGCCGCCGACGGGCGGAGCCACACCGCGTCCAGGACGCGCACACGCCGTGAGTCAGCTCATCGGCGCTGAAGAGGCGCGCACCGCGCGCGCGGCCGTCGTCGGCGCGCTCGGTGTCGTCTATGGCGACATCGGCACGAGCCCGCTCTACGCCTTCCAGCAATCGCTCGACGCCGCCGGGTCGGCGCGTCCGGCCGCCGTCCTCGGCGTCCTGTCGCTCATCTTCTGGGCCCTCGCGCTCTCGGTGACCCTCAAATACGTCATCGTGATGATGCGGGCCGACAACGACGGCGAGGGCGGAATTCTCGCGCTCTTCGCGCTCGCGCAACGGAACCTCCGGCAATTCGGCGTCTGGCCGAAGATTGCCGTGAGCCTCGCGCTCGCCGGCACGGCGCTTTTTTTCTGCGACGCGCTCATCACGCCCGCCATCACCGTTCTGAGCGCGGTGGAGGGCCTCGAGCTCGTGGATCCCGGCTTTTCGAGCGCGGTCATCCCCGTCACGGTAATCATCCTCGTGCTGCTATACGGGATCCAGAAGCGCGGCACCGCGCGCGTGGGGGGCGCATTCGGGCCGATCATGGTCGTGTGGTTCTTCGCGCTCGGGGTGTCCGGAGCGCTGGCGATTGCCGCCAGGCCTGGCGTGCTCGTCGCCGTGGACCCGGCGTTCGCCATCTCGCTGCTCACGCACCGGCCCGCCATGGCTCTCGCGATCATCGGGGCCGTGTTCCTCGCGATCACGGGCGGCGAGGCGCTCTATGCCGACATGGGGCATTTCGGCAAGCAGCCGGTGCGCATCGCGTGGTTCGGCCTAGTGTGGCCGGCTCTGCTACTCAACTACTTCGGGCAGGGCGCGCTGCTGCTCGGAGCGGGCGGTCCGGTCGCGAGGCCCATGTACGCCCTGGTCGGCCAGTCGCTGCTGCCGTTCATGCTTGCGCTCGCGACCGCCGCCAGCGTCATCGCCTCTCAGGCCGTGATCTCCGGGGCTTTTTCCGTCGCGCGGCAGGCGATGCAGCTCGACATGCTGCCGCGCATGCGCATCCTGCAGACTTCGGCGCTCGAGCA
>JASHSR010000102.1 GCA_030038645.1 Gammaproteobacteria bacterium | reverse complement strand
AGCGATATCCCTGGCCGAGACAGCTTCGATCTGAACGTGTGGATCAGCAGGCCGATGCTGCCTCTCAGCCAGCTGAAGCGTGGGTTGAAGATCAGGTAGATGAATCCCGCGAGCGGCGCGGCCAGCACGCTGCACTTGTACCGATAAAGGCGCTGCCGTGCGCGAGTCAGGGCGGCATACTCATCGACCGAAAGCGTCGCGTAGGGTCCGCGATACTTGTCCCAGTTCCCGTTGTGCGCATGATGATAGTTGTGATGCTGCGACCACACGTACTGCGGCATCCCGGACATGATGCCGAGCGCGAAGCCGACCGAGCGATTGAGCCGGTGGCTGCGAAACAAGCTGCCGTGGCCGCATTCGTGCATCAGGCCGAAAGCGCGCACGGTCAGAAGGATGATGAGCGGCAGCGGAGCCGCTGCGAGCCAGAGCGATACGCTCGCAAGTCGGATGGCGGCCCACCAGAGCAGCACGAAGGGCACCAAGGTCGTGAAGACTTGTGTCAGTCCTTTGAGATCTTCGGACTTGCCGTATTGGTCGATCATGGCGCACTTCAGGCGCCTGAACCCGTCATTCGACTCCACAATGGAACCCCCGTGCGTCTCGGAGTCGTCTTTATCTGGGAGGGTGCCGAGACCAACCTGTCGCCGGCACGGCACCGCGGTGCTTCAGCCCTTTCGCATCAGCGTGATCCTCTCGCAACGATACGAGGGAGTCCTCGCACGATCTGTCGCGCAGGTCTCAGTTGTGAAGTGTCGCGTCCACCGGTCGGGTCTTCGCGCTTGAGCCATTTTATGGTGCGGTACGCGGCCTGATCCGCCGCGCGACGTCGCTCCGCTGCACCGCCTGGACCTCCTCCAACGTGAGCCCGGTTTTAAGGGCGATGCCGCCGAGAATGCGGTGGTTCGGGTCGCGCGGCAGGGTGAGCCCATGGACTCGCTCCCAGGCCCGGATGCGCTCCTCGGGAGTCTTCAGGTCCGAGCATAGCGCATCCAATTCGAGGCGCCGCTTGGCAGCAAGGACTTCTGCCTCCGCGGCGAGCATCTCCGCGTGCGTTCGGATGAGCTCGCTCGGCGGCCTGTGATGCGCGAAGCCGTCGGGGGCCTTGGGGGGGTTCGAGCTCATGGAGCGGCAGACTCTCGACCGAAAACTGACCTGCGGAGAGCCGCGGATGCTCGATCAACCGGCTTATCCAAATAGCCGTCGTGATGGGCTCCCCGGAGCGGCCGGCCGACGGGATCGTGGCTCATGTTTGCGTCCACCGTTCTGCAGTCTGCAGTGCCTCCACGATACACCGATCCGGGCGGCACGCAGGACTTTATTTCTGGGCGCCCGGGCCCGAGCGCTCTCCGATGGAGTACATTTGGGTGCGGCGTCGGCCAACGTGAGGTGGCTCGTTGCCATAATGCGCAACTTGAGCGGGACGGAGGTGTCGATGGCGAGGCTGAACTACCATCAGGGGCACCGCTTGAGCCGGAGAGCGAGCAGTGAATAACGCTGTGCCGGCATCGCGCGTTGCGCAGCGCGAGAGGATGCGACTCGATCGAGCGGCTGCGCGCATGGTTTGCGTTGCGTTTCCGGCCGTGCAGCAATTGCGGCTCGAGCTCGAATTCTCCGGTGCCGGCACGAACGTGCCGGCCCGGCAGGCTCACGTGCTACATCCTCCGGCGCGAGCGTTCTTCAAATTCCAATGCCCATATGGCGATTGCGACGGTCGATTCGATCTCACGGATGCGGTCGAAGCGGCACTTTCGAGCCCGGAGCACCGGGCGATGGGGACGCTCGAGTGCACAGGACTGCGGGCACGCGATTACCTGTCCAAGCAGACATGTGCGCTGCACCTTCGGTACGCGATTCACGTCGTGTATAGGCAGGGGAGCTGAGGGCGCGTTTCCCCGCACCTTCGAAATCGAGCATTGCGGCCCTGGATGCGCTAAGATGCTCCCGGCTCGTGCCTTTCGGCTTGTCTGCCTTGGCCACCGCGCGCTTCTGCGCCTCCCGCGGCCATGTCTGCCACCTCGCAAAGTACAGCGAACCACGGGGCAGGATGGTCTGCCGCTTCTGCAACTTCTTCTTCCGAGTATTTACCAGTGACCAAACTCTACGTTGGCAATCTCCCTTTCACGGCGACGGAGGAATCCGTCCGGGCGCTGTTCTCCCAGCACGGTACCGTCGAGAAAGTCTCTCTCATCACGGATCGCGACACGGGTCGGCCTCGCGGCTTCGGATTCGTCGAGATGTCGAATTCGGATGCGGCTCGCGCCATGCAGGCGATCAACGGCACCGAGCTCGGCGGTCGATCGCTCAAGGTGAACGAGGCACAGGATCGCGAGCGCTCAGGGGGAAACCGCGGCGGCCCGCGGCGCTACTGAGCCTTCTCACTCACACAGGTCCGGCCGCGATGAGCGGCCGGATGTCCCGCCCTGCCCAGGCAGCCGTTGGGCGGGTGGCGGGCCTGCGGCGACGCGCAACGACACTCGTACGCCCCGGGAAGGGTCTGCAGGTACTCGAGGGCGATGGCGGTAGCTCGCAGGTCCCGCGCGTCAGTTCGCTCGCTTCTTGTGCGCCTCTTCTCGCAGCCACGCGAAATAGGCATCGAGCGCTTTGAGCTTCCGCGCGTTCGGCACCGGTCCGGCATGGGAGTGGGTGTCGAGATACATCACTCGCTGCGAGGATGCGTTGAACGCCGGCCAGTGCGGTAGCCCCGGACCGTTCGGGTTGCCCGTCTTTGCGAAATTCACCCAGTAGCTTTGCATCAGGCTCGAGAGAGCGCTGTCCTGGGGCTCCGGCGGGAATTGCAGAAAGCCGCCCGCATTGTCGAAGACGTAGCTGAGCTCGGACGCATGAATGGGTCCGAGTGGCAAGTCGGGGGAGCGGGGGCGGTCGAAGTAGTACAGGTACGCCTTGCCGTGAGCTTTCTGCGATTGCAGGAGCGCCCAGGCCCAGGTCGCCCACGCGAAGCCTGTGTCACGAAAGTGGAGGTCCTCGCTCGCCTGTTCCGCTTGGGCCGTGGTTGCATGGGGGTAGACCGCGAGAATCGCGTCGGCATACGGACCGAAGGCTGCTCGGACATCGGCCTCGAACTTCGCCGGCGTCGTTCCCGCGAACTCCGCCCGAACCTCGGGGAAACCGCCCTCGTCGGCGTTCGTGCCGAGGAGCACAGGTGTGTCGTTGAAACGACCCGCCTGAAAGAGATCGTACCCATCCTCCGGGAGAATGTCGCCGTCGAATACCGGATAGATGTAGGCGCCGTCGGCACCGAAGGCAGGAGCCGAATCAAACGCCTTTTCAATCACGTCGGCCGGCAGCGCGCGTGCGGCCGCTATGTCTCGGGTCCCGAGCTTGGCGAGAAAGCGCTGGCCGATGGATTCGGCCGCTGCCAGCGATCGAAAGGGCAAGCCCGTATCCGTGTAGCTCGTGCCTGAGAGTCTCGCCGGGTTGAAAGCGGCGCCGCCGCTCTCGGAGATGGCGCGCTGAAAGAGTCCCCTGGCCGCGGGCGATACCGCGAGGATGCTGACGGCAATTCCGCCCGCGGACTCGCCGAAGATCGTCACGCGCGAAGGATCACCGCCGAAGCGGCTGATATTCGCCCGCACCCACTCGAGGGCCGCGATCATATCGCGCAGGCCGTAGTTGCCGGACACATGGCGGGGGAATTCGGCGCTGAGCTCGGGATCCGCGAGAAAGCCGAACACGCCCGTTCGATACGCGATGCTCACGAGCACGACGCCGTTCTTCGCGAGTCGTGTGCCGTCGCAGACCGGCCAGCTCGCCGCCCCTTCGGTGAAGCCTCCGCCGTAGATCCAGACCATCACCGGGAGCCGTGCGCGCGGTGACTTGGCCGGTGTCCACACGTTGAGGTAAAGGCAATCCTCGCTGACGGTGAGCGGCGCCCCGAGCTGCTTCAGCGTGCTCGGATTCTGCATGCAACTCGGGCCGAAGTGGTCCGCCTTCTTGATTCCGCGCCAGGGCCTGACAGGCTGTGGCGGCCGCCAGCGCAAGTTGCCCACGGGGGGCGCGGCGAACGGGATCCCCTTGAACGAGGTGATGCCATCGGCAAGCACCCCTTCCACGCGCCCGCCGGTCACAGAGACGATTCCGATCTGTGCGGCCGCGGGCCGGGCGCACAACAGCGCCGCAACGGCAAGCGTTGCACCGATCCACGGCATTTTCATCTCACGCCTCCTCGTCCTTGCGTTCTTGCTTCTTGTTCCGCGCAAGGCGCAGCCGGGGCGATAGTACTCGCGCCTGCCCCCTGCGGCCAGCCAAGCTGTGCGGGCGATGCACTGCGCGGAAATCAAAGAGAC
>JASHSR010000010.1 GCA_030038645.1 Gammaproteobacteria bacterium | reverse complement strand
GCGTCGCGCGGTACGCCTTGAGCGAGCAGCCGTTGTCGTGGATCGGCACGCCGGTCACGCGCGCGATGAGCGCGTTCGCGATGCGCGAGGGAAGCTTGCGCGAGACGAGCTTGTCCTGCCGGTTGTGGCGCCACCCGACGACGATGTCGCAGCCCTCGTCGATCTTCGCAAGCAGGCGCGGGATGTCGGCGGGATCGTTCTGCAGGTCCCCGTCCATCGTGACGATCACGTTCCCGCGCGCCTCGGCGATGCCTGCGGCCATGGCAGGCGTCTGGCCGTAGTTGCGGCGGAATTTCACGACGCGCACGCGCGGGTCGCCGCGCGCCGCCTCTGACGCCGCCGCGAACGTCCCGTCGCGGCTGCCGTCGTCCACGAGGATCACCTCGAATGCGGCGGCGAGCGGCTCGAGTGCCCTCACGATCGAGGAGTGCAGCGGCCGCACGCTTTCCTCCTCGTTGAAGAGCGGGACGACGATCGAGAGCTCGGGACGCGCGGTCACGAGCGCCCCCGGACGCAAGGAACGTGCCGGGAACGGGACTTGCTCGCGCCACGGAGAAGCTGTCGCTCGAGAGAAACAACCAAAGTCTCGATCCGATGAGGAGCCCCTGATGCCGTACAGACCTTCTCACGCGCTTTGCGCAGGCCTCGCCGCGCTCGCGATCTGCGGGCTCGCGTCCGCACAGGAGAGCACGTTCCGGGATGCGCCCTACACGGTGAAGCCCGGCGACACGCTCAGCGTCTCGGTGTGGAAGGAGCCCGATCTCAGCGGCCCGGTGCTGGTGCGGCCCGATGGCACCTTCTCCATTCCACTCGTCGGCCAGGTCGACGGCCGCGACAAGACCGTGATGCAGCTGCAGCAGCTCGTCACGGAGCGGTTGCGCAAATACATCGCCGACCCGGTCGTGACCGTGTCGGTGCAGGCGATCGCGGGCAATAAGGTCTACGTGATCGGCCAAGTCGCCAAGCCGGGCGAGTTCGTCGTCAATCCGCGGGTCGATGTGATGCAGGCGCTCAGCATGGCCGGCGGCATGACGCCCTTCGCGAAGCTAGGTGACATAATGATCCTCAGACGCCTCGCGGATGGGCGGCAGGAAGCCATCCCCTTTCACTACACCGACGTAGAGCACGGGAAGGACCTTCAGCAGAACATCACGCTGGAGGCGGGCGATGTCGTCGTCGTCCCGTAGGGGAAGGCCCGCGGCTCGTGGCGCTGCGTGGCCCGCGGCTCGGGGCAGTACGCCGCTCGCGGCGCGCGCGGGTGCGTGGCTTGCGGCGCGCGGCCGCTCACCGCTCGCGGCGGCGCAGCGCACCGGCACGGTTGTTGCGGGAGCGGTCGTCCTCATGATCGCGGCAACGACGGCGCGCAGCGCGATGTGGCAATTCAATCCGCGGGTGGAGCTCGGCGGTACGTACGATGACAACTACCTGCTCGCGGAGCTGCCTTCGCAGGAGAGCGCGGTCGCGGGCCCCTTCATCGATGCCCAGCTCGAGCTGCAAGCGCAGACCGCTCTCTCGATCCTCACCATCGACCCGGAAGTGCATGCGACGCTCTATCCCGGTCACGCCGAGGACCAGTCGACCGACGGCTATCTCAACGTGCTCGACCAGCTTCAGACCCAGCGCTCCCAGACGCGCCTTGCGGGCACGTACTCCGACCAGACGATCGCGGCGGCCGACCTGCTGCCCGCGGCGTTCCCCGGCGTTTCGCTCGGCCAGCCGGTGATCGCGGAGAGCGGGTACGTCGAGCAGCTCGAGCGCCAGCAAACCGTGCATCTTTTTCCGTCCACCTCCTATCAGTGGTCCGAGCGCGACCACCTCGACCTCAGCGCCGATTACTACCGCGCCTGGTTCAGCAGCAGCGTGCCGGACCAAGTCGGCTTTCAGAGCTTCTCCGGCACGGCGGGGATGGAGTACGACGCCTCGCAACGCTCGACGCTGTCCGTGCGCGGCCAGTACGTCGACTTCGAGCCGCAGGGCGGCCTGCAGAGCGCGCGGCACGGCGGGCTCGACGGAGAGTGGGATTTCAAGCAGACCTCCATCGTGAGCTTCTACATCCGGGCCGGCGCGGGAGTGACGGACGGCCCCGTCAGTCCGACGCGCAACATCGCCGTGTCCGACTTCGAGGGAGGCATCGGCGCGCACTGGACCTTGCAGGTGACGGACATCGTGGTCGACATCTTGAGGACGGCCGTTCCGAGCTCGTTCGGCATCCTGGTGAACGAGGACGAGGCGCGCTTCCGGGTGACGAGGCGCTTCACGCAGCGGCTCGCCGGGTTCATCGCCGTGCGCGGCCTCTACGTCGATGAGGCGGTGACGAGCATCACCTCCGTGCCGGCGCGCAGCTATGCCACCGGCTCGGCCGGGATCGAGTGGCGGCTCACGCACGACTTCTCGCTCGACGCCTCCTATACCTACAGCTGGCAGAAGTACACGCTCGATCCGCTGCGCTCCTTCGCCGATTCCAACGCCGTCGGCTTATCGATCGTCTACGAGCCCCACCGCGGGGAGCGCCCCGAGCTGAGCACGGTGGGCAGCGGGTCGCCTTACTAGAGAAGCCGGCGCGGCCGAGGGATCACGGAACCGCCGAGAGGCATCATGGAAACGCAATTCGCACCCGACTTCTCCGACTACCTGGCGGCGATCAAGCGGCGGCACTTTCTGCTGCTCTCCGTCGCGCTGCCGATCATCGCGATCACGCTCGCGCTCGCCGGGGGGCTGCCGAGCGTCTACGTCTCGAGCGCGCTCATCCAGTTCTCCCAGGCGACGATCTCCGGGGAGCTGCCGAACACGCGCGATGTGCCCCAGCGCGCCTACATGGACGATCAGCGCAACTACGCCGATCAGTACGTCGCGAACCTGCGCGATGCGGTGCTCAATTCGCAGAGCCTCGCGCCGGTCGTCGCGAAGGTCCGCGGCCTGCCGACGATTCCGAGCGATCCGCAGGAGGCCGAGGAGGCCGTCAAGCAGCACACGACCATCCAGTCGGTGCGCTCCGCCGTGCTCGATCCGGATACGGGGCGCGAGCGGGAGATCGTCCCCGCGTTCATGGTCTCCTTCCGCAGCCGCAACCCGCAGACGGCCCACGACGTTGCGGTGCAGCTCACGAGCGCCGTCATCCACGCGAGCCGCCGCAGCCTGCTCGTTCGGGCGAACGAGGCGAGCCAGTTCTACGCCTCCGAGGCCAAGCGCTATCGCGCGCAGATCGGCAGCCTCGAGGCCCAGCTCGCCGACTTCAAGGCGAAGCACTTCGGGGAGCTGCCGGAGCTCGCGACCGTCAACATGAGCCAGATGGATCGCATGCAGCAGGATCTCGAGAACATCGAGCTGCAGGTCCAGGAGCTCGACCAGAACCGCACGTTCCTCTCGGTGCAGCTGCAGCAGGCGCAGGTGGCCGCCAACTCGGACCAGACGACCCTCGAGCGGCTCGAGGCGGAGTACAACGAGAAGGAGCCGCTCTACGGCGATAACTATCCGGACATCATCTCGCTGCGGCGCCAGATCCAGAGCCTCAAGTCGAGCGGCGCCCAGATCGAGGGCATGACGCTGCAGCAGCAGCTTGCGACGGAGGAGGAGACCCTGCGCACCGAGCGGCAGCGCTACAGCGACGCGTATCCGGACGTGCAAGAGACCAAGCGGCGCATCGCGCTGCTCGAGGAGCGCATCGCCCGCGGCGAGAAGGCGACGATCACCCAGCCCGAGAATCCGACGGTGGTGCAGCTGCGCACGCAGATCGACAGCGTGAACAACCAGATCGCGGGGCTGCAGGCGCACGAGGTGGATCTGCGCCGCCAGGTCGGCGGCATCGAGAAGCGGCTCGAGATGACGCCGCTCGTCGAGAAGCAGTATCAGCAGCTCACGAGCGGGCTCGACGTCGCGCGCACCAAGTACGACGACCTGATGAAGAGCGAGATGGACTCGGAGCTCACCGCCGAGGCCATCATGGGCGGCCGCAGCGACGAGCTGCACGTCGTCAACCAGCCGAGCGTGCCCGAGAAGCCCGGTGAGCCGAGGCGGCTCGCCATCACGATGATCGGGGTGATACTCGCCGTCGTGCTCTCGCTTTCGGCCGTCATCGGGGCGGAGAGCCTCGATCAGACCGTGCGCGGCAGCCGTGACGTCCGGCGGGTGCTCTCGCTCGCGCCGCTCGCGGTGATTCCGCGCATCCAGGACTCGTTCGCCCGGCGCCGGCAGTGGCTGCGAATTGCGGCGCTCGCGAGCACGGTCGTGCTCGGCGGCGTGATCGCAGTCTTGACCGTCAGTCGATTCATGTAGCGTCAACGCACTGTAGCGAGCTCGGCGTAGCCTTCACCTCCAATCGTTCTCAAGGCGGGTACATGGGCCTGATAGAAGAAGCGTTGCGCAAGTCGGCGCAGCAAAGAAAGGGATCCCTGCGCGGCAATGCGGCCGTGGCGACGAAGCTGGCGCGCGCGCCCGTCGCCGAGGCGAAGGTCCCACAGTACCGGACCACGCCCACCGACCGCGACACCATGCGGCGCAATCGCATTCTGCCCTCGCTCACGGACGTTTCGGTCACACGCGCGTACAAGATCCTGCGTACGCGCGTGACGCACCGCTTGGTCGCGAACGGGTGGCATTTCCTCGGCATCACGGGCACGACGGCCGGGGAGGGCAAGACGCTGAGCGCGGTGAATCTCGCGCTGGCGCTCGCGCAGGACGTGAACAACTGGGTGTTTCTCGTCGATCTCGACCTGCAGCGGCCGCAGGTGGGCGCCTACCTCGGCATGCAGTACGACAACGGTCTCACCGACTATCTCACCGGGCAGGCCGAGCTCAATCAGATCGTCTACGACATCTCGATCCCGCGCCTCGCCATCGTGCCCAACGCGCGGCCGGTCGAGTACTCCTCCGAGCTCCTGATGTCCCCGCGCATGAACGACTTCCTGTACTTCCTGCAGGCCGAGCCGCCGCGGCGCATCGTGGTCTTCGACATGCCGCCGTTGCTCGCCTCCGACGACGTGCTTGCGTTCGCGCCGCGCGTGGACAGCTTCCTGCTCGTCGTCTCCCAGGGCCAGACCGCCCGCCGCACCCTCACCAACGCGAAGGAGATGCTGGGCGAGATGAACGTGATGGGCGTGATCCTCAACCGCTCGACCGAGCGCAGCGACAGCCCGTACTACTGAATTGCGGACCCGCTACCCCTCGGCCTCTCTGGCGCGCAGCCGGGTGGCCGCGTGCGCGAGGAAGAT
>JASHSR010000101.1 GCA_030038645.1 Gammaproteobacteria bacterium | reverse complement strand
GAGGCCGGCGCGCTGCCGGTGCTCGCGGCGCTCTGCGACCTGCAGCCGCGCGCGCCCGGTCCGCCGGCGCCGCAAAGCCTCGAGTCCGCGCTGCGCACGCTCGTGCCGCTCGTGCGGCCGGGCAGCCTCCTTCTCGCGTTGAGCGACTTCGCGGGGCTCGATGAGAAGCTCGACGCCTCGTGGTCCGCGCTCGCCTCCCACAGCGTCTGGAGGCTCTTCTGGGTCTCGGATCCGCTCGAGGAGCAGGCCCTGCCGAACGGGCGGTTCCGGGCCGGTCTGCCGGATAGCGTGCGGATCCTCGACGGGGCCGCAGTGCGGCAGCGCTGGCTCGAGTCCTGGCGCCGCCGCCAGGCGCGCATCGAGGCGCTCGCCCGACTGCTCGCGGCGCCGGTGATGCGGCTCGACACGCGCGAGTCGGTGCAGGAGGCGCTCGGCCAAGAGCTCGGGCGCACGAGGGCGCTCGCGTGAGCGCGAGCTGGCTCTCGCAACTCGCGCCGGCCCACGCACCGGCTGCGCCTGGCTGGTGGCCGCCGGCGCCTGGCTGGTGGGGCGCCGGCCTGCTCCTCGTCTTGCTCCTCGCCGCGATCGCCGCCGCCATCAAGTGGTGGCGCGAACCGCGCCGCCGATTCCGGCGCGCGGCGCTGCGCGAGCTGCGGCTCATTCGCTCGAGCGCCGTCGAAGGTCCGGCCGCCGCGCGGGCCATCGAGAACCTGATGCGGCGCTACGCGGTCGCCCTCTATGGGCGCGATGCGGTCGCGAGACTGACCGGGCGGGCGTGGCTCGAGTTCGCGAGCGCCGCGGGAGCCGAGCGCCTCTCGGGAGAGGCGGGGCGCTCGCTGCTCGCGGCGGCCTTCGGCGACAGCGCGCACGCCGAGCGTGAGGACTGGCTGACCGCCGCGGGGGAGTTCATCCGGCGCGCCGCCGAGGCCGGCCCGAGGCCCGGGCGATGATCCACTTCGAGTGGCCGTGGATGGCCGCGTTGCTGCCGCTGCCCCTTGCGAGCTACGCGCTCCGCCGCGCCGCCGAGCCGCGCGGCAGCGCCCTGTACTTGCCGTTTGCCACGACGGTCGCGACGGACGATAGCGGCGCGGCGGCGCTCCGGCGGTACCGGCGGCTCGCCTACGCCGCGATCTGGATTCTGCTCATCGCAGCGGCCATGCGGCCGCAGTGGCTCGGCGATCCGGTTCCGGTGCCGACCACGGGCCGCCGTCTGCTCCTCGCCGTCGATGTGTCGGGCTCCATGGCGATCCAGGACATGGCGGGGGGGTTGAGCCGCCTGCAGGTGGTGCAGCAGGTCGCCGGGCGCTTCATCGACGAGCGGCAGGGCGATAGGGTGGGCCTCATCTTGTTCGGTACGCGGCCGTACCTGCAGGCGCCGCTCACCTCGGACCTGCAGACCGTGCACCGCTTTCTCGACGACGCCGTCGTCGGCGTCGCCGGGACCGAGACGGCGATCGGCGATGCGATCGGGCTTGCGATCAAACGGCTGCGCGCCGAGAGCGGCTCGGAGGACTCCCTGCGCCAGACGGTGCTGATCCTGCTCACCGACGGGCAGAACGACGCCGGCGTGATGCCTCCGCTCGAGGCGGCGCGCATGGCGGCGCGCACGGGCTTGCGGATCTACACGATCGGCGTCGGGGCCGCGGCGGGTCAGGGGCCATACGGATTCAGCGCCGGCAACACGGACCTCGACGAGGGAGCGCTGAGGGCCATCGCGCAGACGACCGGCGGCGCCTACTTCCGCGCGACGGACGGTGCGGCGCTCGAGGAGATCTACGACCGCATCGATGAGCTCGAGCCGACGCAGGGCAAGCGGCAGTGGCTGCGCCCGAGGAGCGAGTGGTTCGCCTGGCCGCTCGCGCTCGCGCTGCTGCTCAGCGTTCCGGCGGCGTACCTCGGAGGCAGCGCATGGACTTGAGCGCCGTCCGCGGCTTTCATTTCCTGCATCCGCTCTGGCTGCTCGCGCTGCCGCCGCTCCTTGCGCTCGCCGCCTGGGGCTCGAGGCGCCGCAGCGCCCACGACGGCACGTGGGCTCGGCTGGTCGACGAGCCGCTGTTGCCGCTGCTGCGCCTGAGCGGCGCGGGCCGCGGGCGCTCTCCGTGGCTGCTCGTGTGTCTCGCGTGGACTCTCGCGGTGCTCGCGCTCGCGAGCCCGACGTGGGAGCGTGCGCCGAGCGCCGGCTACCGCGCGCCCGCCGCGTGGGTCTTGCTGCTCGATCTGTCTCCGTCGATGGCTGCGTCGGATCTGTTGCCGGACCGGGCGACGCGAGCGCGCTTCGCGATTGCGGACCTGCTCTCGGCGGCGCAGGATGCGCGCGTTGCCCTCGTGGCGTTCGCGGGTGAGTCGTACACGGTCACGCCCTTGACGACCGATGTCTCGACCGTGCGCACGCTGCTGCAGGCTCTCTCGCCGAGCTTGATGCCCGAGGCGGGGCATCAGCTCGCGCCGGCGCTCGCCGAGGCTTGGCAGCTGCTGCGGGGAGGCAACGCCGGCCGCGGTGAGGTGATCGTGCTCTCCGACGGATTCGACGACGAGCAGCGCACTCTGCTCGCGGCGGCGAGCCTCGCGCAGCAAGGCGTGAGGATCCACGTCGTCGGCATCGGCACCGCGACCGGAGCGCCGGAGCGGGATGCGAGCGGGGAGTTCCTCCGCGACGAGAGCGGCGACATTCTCGTCACGCGCATGCGGACCGCGGAGCTCGAGCGGCTCGCGGCCGCGGGCCACGGGCGCTTCGTGACACTGAGCGGGTTGCCGAGCTTGATTGCCGCGCTGCATGCTGCGCCCTCGCACTCGATCGACGCCAGCTTGTCGCCAGACGACACGCGTCTCGCGACTTGGCGCAACGACGGGGTATGGCTGCTGCCGGCGCTGCTCGTGCTCACCGCGCTGGTCGCGCGCAAAGGATGGATATGAGACGCGCTCTGCTTCGCGCCCCCCTCGGCCTCGCGATGCTCATCGCGAGTGCCGGCGCGCTCGCCGGCACCTGGTCGAGCCTGTGGGTGACGCCCGAGCAGCGAGCCCAGCAGCTGCTCGACTCCGGCCACCCGCAAGAGGCCGCGGGATTGTTCAAGGACCCGCGCCGGCGCGCGTATGCGGAGCTCAGAGCGGGACGCTACGCCGAGGCGGCGCAGCTCCTGAAGCCGCTCGGCGATGAGCCATCGCAGTACAACCGGGGCAATGCCCTCGCGCTCGCGGGTAACCTGCCCTCGGCCCTCGCGGCGTACGACGCCGCGCTGAAGCAGGATCCCCACGATCGTGACGCGCGCCACAACCGCGACCTCGTCGCACGACAGCTCGAGCAACGCGTCTCGCAGAGCTCGGGAAAGGGCGGCTCGCAGCGACAGAACGGCACGGGACAGCGGGCCGGCGGCGGTCAGTCTCAAGGGCCGCAGTCGAAAGGCTCGAGCGGACAGGGACAGTCCGGCGCCCAATCCGGATCTCCCGGCAGCGCCCAGGCCGGGAGCTCTCCGGCGGACCGCGGCGCGGCAGGCCAGGACGCCGATCAGGCGCGACGGGACGCGCAGCTCGCCGCTCGACTGCAGAGCAATCCGGCGCACAGCGCCTCGCGCTCGCCGGTGGCGGGGACCGGCAGCGCGCGCGGCGGCGAATCCTCCGAAGCCAACAGGGTGGCGCGAGGCAAGGCTCAGGGCGAGGCGGACTGGCCGCCGCCCAAGTCGGAGCAGACTCTGGCGCTCGAGCAGTGGCTGCGGCGTATTCCCGACGATCCGGGCGGGCTGCTGCGACGCAAATTTTTGATCGAGCATATCGAGCGGCAGCAGGCCGAGCAGGCGCAGGGCCAGGACTCGGACCAATGAGGCCGCGGGGCGCAGGGCCGAAAGGGCTCGGCGCGCGCCGCGCGCGGCGGCTCCGTCGGCTTGCCGGAGCGCCGTTCTCGCTCGCCGCGGCGTGGGTTGCGGCC
>JASHSR010000100.1 GCA_030038645.1 Gammaproteobacteria bacterium | reverse complement strand
GGTGGATGGCCGCTGGCATACCGCCGGCCGGCATCTCGATTACGCGGCACAGAGTCTGTCGCTCGCGATTCTGGAGCGTCTGGTGCACTACAAGCGCTTTGATGCGCTCGAGCCGCACGTCTTGTACGTGATTGACGTCCCCGACGCGGCGATCGAGAGCGTGCCGGTGCTTCCCCACGGCTGGGATGGGGACGAGCCGCTGCCGGCCGCGCAAGCCATCGGCGATGAATGGTGCGACGAGCGGAGAAGCCCGGCGCTACGCGTTTCGAGTGCCGTGACGCCGGGAGAGTACAACCTGATCGTCAATTCCCGCCATCCTGACTGGCGGTGGAAGTGGGTGATATCCGGGCCACAGGTGTTTGCCTTCGATGCCAGGCTCGCCGAGTTGATGGAGCGCTCCCAAAGGCGTCCGCGGTAACGTAGCGCCACGCTGCGCCGTCTTGTGACGGGCGGATCGGTGACGCGACGGATCATTGGGGTGTCGCCTCGGGCGGGTCCATGGGGCAATGCTCCGCCTCGTACGCTTCAATGAGAGTCGCCAGGACGTCCAGGCGATCCCCCTTGGGCGTGCCGATCTTGGCGCCCCAGAGCTCTTCGACCTCCGCAAGCGCCTGTTCGTAATCCTTCTCAGTTCGAATCGGCTTTAGTCCCTTAGTCTCATAAGCGACTGCCTTCACAGCCATCCCATTGCGGGAACAAGAATGCCCGCGCGCCTGGGTACCGACATAAATGCGAGGACCATCGGCCAAGCTCCAAAAATTTACCATATTCTGGCAATACACGGCGTATATATCCTTATCAATCCCTATTGATAGGGAGCGATACATCCATTATAGTCCAATCATTGCCCTTGTGACCCCCGCGGGCGGACGAAATGTCTCAGGATTTGTTTTCTGTCATGGATATCGCGACGCGGCTGAATCTTCACGTGAAGACAGTCCGCAACTACGTGCGCGACGGGCGACTAAAAGCCACCCGAATCGGCAAGCAATACCGGATTTCACGCGCAGACCTGGAGGTATTCACCGGCCATCCAATGCCGCCCACTCCGAGCGAAATTGCCAAGCGACACCGCCATGTTGAGGTGTCGGGCGTCGTACAAATTGACGCGGTCAGTCCTGAGGTCGCGGCTCAGCTGGAAAACTCGCTGTCCGCATTCGTGCGCGGACGCGCGCAGCCGGAAGAGCCGCTGCGCATCAACACCATCTACGACGAGAACATCGGACAGATGAAAGTCATTTTGCTCGGCGGTGCGAACGAAACCGGCTCCGCACTCAAGCTGATTACCGCTCTGTTAGAGAAGTGAATGATGAGCAAGCCAAGGAACGGGATCTATAGATCGGAGGCTGGTGCTGCTGCTGTCGGCTCCATGTATTCGGCCCTTCTACGCCACTGGCCCGTACCGAATGAGCAAAGGCACGTTGCGACGCGGCTTGGAGATACCCATGTCATCACATGTGGTCTTGCAGGTGCGCCGACTCTGATTCTGTTGCACGGTGCTGGTTTCAACTCGGTTACCTGGATGGGCGATGCAGCCGGCTGGTCCCAACACTTCAGGGTTGTGGCTGTCGACGTCATCGGGCACCCCGGATTCAGTGCGCCAATTCGTCCAGCATACGATTCCGACTCCTATGCAACTTGGCTGGACGATGTTCTGCACGCACTCGGCATAGAGCGTGCCTCATTCATCGGGCTCTCGCTGGGCGGTTGGATCGCTATCGACTACGCGATCCGGCGTCCCCAGCGCGTCGAACGCCTTATCCTGCTTGCGCCTGCAGGGGTCGCCACGGAAAAGATGTCCATGTTGAAAATCGTGCTCGTCATCCTGCCTCTCACGACGTTGGGACGCTGGGGACGGCAACGTGCGCAGCGACTCATGCTTGGGGAATACCGTGAGCCATCCAGTGCCGCAGAGAAGGCAGTAGCGGAGTTCTACGCATTGATTTCGAAGAACTTTAGGCAAAACCTGAGCAAACCAACGCGGTTTTCCGATACCCAGCTCACGCGCATCAAGCCCACAACACTCCTTTTAGTCGGAGCCAAGGATCCGTGGATGGACGCCGCGGAGATCCAGCGCCGATTTAACGCGCTGGTTCCTCGGGCACAGGTGCAGATCCTCCCCGAAAGGGGTCATATGCTCGTCGGGCTCACGCAACGGATTCTCCAATTTCTGCGTGGTGACGCATGACCCCGCAGCGTGCGAGAAGCACAGGTGCCGAGCACAGCCTGCGGAAGCGACAGCGCAGAGGGTTCCCAGGGGTGTCGGGGCGCAGCCCTGACCTACCTCCGAGATGCGCGTGCAGGTATCCGCGCGGCGAGGGCCACGCGCTCAATCGGCAGCCGAACCAGCACGATACTGCCTGCATGCAACGCATCCGCCGATGCAAAGCCAGCCGCATCGCCATCGCGGCCGACCGCATGATTCCTCGATTATGAGGGAGCATGATCGACCCCATGAGGCTCGGCGGGGATGCGCCTGAAGTTGGCGCGAGCGGGTCGGCGCAGCCGCTACCGGCTCAGAAAGACACTGCCCGAGCCGGTATTCGGGCAGATCAAACAGGCGTGGGGGTTCCGGCAGTTCCTGCTGCGCGGTTTGCAGAAGGTGCGCGGCGAATGGAGCCTGATCTGTACGGTGCACAACCTCTTGAAGCTGGCCCAGGCGAGCAAAGGCACCTGAAGGGCCGGCGCATGCAGCCCTTCCAGCCTCAGCGCTTGAACCTATAGCCACTACTCTCATGCCAGATCGCCTTTTACTGCCGCTGTCGCCATCTTCGGATCCCGTTACCCGGACGGGCTCCTAGGGGAATGTCGCGACTTTTGATTGGCGCCCCCGGCCGGAGTTGAACCGACGACCTACCGCTTAGGAGGCGGTGCCAAACATCGCCAACGCCTTATATCACAAGGCGTTGTTTCGGTGACGATCACCATTTGCGCTTGATTTGCGCATCGGCGCAGGTCCGGCCCCTACCAGCCCGCCGTGCACCTCATCGGGCCTACGCGGCCTTCAGCCCCCGAATCGATCGGATCAGGACGTCGGCGGAGATTCCGAGCTTCTGATGGAGGGCGCGAATCATATTGATCGACAGACCGCGTTTGCGATTGAGCACCTCCGAGACTCGCGTGCGGGTGCCGAGGATCTTCTCCAAATCCTTGCGTGTGAGCGCCTGCTGCTCCATGCGAAACTTTATCGCCTCAATGGGATCCCGTGGGTCCATGGGGTAATGCTCCGCCTCGTACGCTTCGATGAGCGTCGCTAGGACATCCAGTCGGTCCCCCTTGGGCGTGCCGGTCCCGGCACCCCAGAGCGCTTCGGCCTCCGCCAGCGCCTCCTCGTAATCCTGCTCACTTCGAATCGGCTTTAGGTCTTTCATAGGCTACCGTCTTCACGTCTATGGTGTCGTATGCCGCATGCGTGCCAATCCACTTGATCCACACGATGCGTTTGTCGAAATCGATCGCGGCGACCAGACGATAATCGTTTCCCTTGATATTAAAAACAACGCGATCCGCCGATACGACGCTGGCCGAGCGATACAGCTCCTTCACGGTCGCCATGCGGGTCCACTTGGCCCTGCGAACTTCGTCGAACCATGCATCGACCGCCGACTTGAGCGCTGCTTGACCGCGATGCCCGGATTGCGACTCGACAAATCGCTTGAGCGTGCTCCGGGCGATGATCCTCATCGATCATAGCCTAGCATGTTCCCGTTTTGGGAACAAGACAGGCCTGCAGCGCGCCCCAGCTCGCCGAGGCGCTGTAAGCCGGCCGGTGAGGAGCGCTCGATATTCTCGAGCCTGGAAGCGCTGGCGGCCAGCATCCCCATGCGTGATGTGATCCCAAGGACGAAACCGGTCATCGCGATTTCGTTTTGACCCGTAGTCTCATTCGCAGCCGGGCGCAGAAGGGCGTGCACGGCACTCAACAATTCCTTCACTCACGAGGGCTTGTGGCCATGGGCAGCACTCCTTACTCGCACGGCCGTGCCGCGCAAACCGATGTGCAGACAAACACTTCGCAGCAAGCCCGCGCCGCGCACTTCTATCTTGCTTGGCTGATCATAGCGGCGCTCGAACTCGGGAGATCGATCGGATAGGCTGATGTCCAGAGTTGGCCGGCTGCCGATGATCGGCGGCCCGATCACGACCGATCGCCATCACTGCGGTCTCGAGGTGGAAGCTTTCTGGTCGACGGAGCTTGCCGCCTTCAAGGCATACGCGGAGCGCACGCGAGCGCGTAGGCGACTATGACGCCATTGCCACCCCTCGGTGATGCCGCGATCGTGTGTGTGAACGTTGCAATCTCACCAGCTATCGCGTTCGAAGTCTTCACGAGGGAGCTGAACCTCTGGTGGCGACCAGGCCCGGCTTTCCGCGGCTACCTTGCGGGCGAACTCATTCTCGAGCCGCACCTAGGTGGCCGCTTGTTCGAGCGCCGCTCGTCGGAGCCGCAGGCGCCTGTGCTCGAGCGTGGCCGCGTGCTGCTGTGGGACCCGCCGACGAGGCTTGCCTTCACTTGGCGGGCCGGGAACTTCTCGCCGGACGAGAACACCCGCGTCGAAGTGCTATTTGAGTCGCGGGACGCCGGCACGTGCGTCACGCTGCGCCATAGCGGCTGGGCCGCACTCCGACCGGATCACCCGGCCCGACACGGCAGCACTGGGGTCGCTACCACATACATGATTGGACGCTGGTGGGGCGAGCTGCTGTCAGGATTACGCGAACACGTTCACCGAGCGCGTTAACCAGAGCGTCCGTGGGGCCGCCGAACTGGTGTCCTGCTACTACGGTCTTCTTCCGCTCCTGTTACCGCGCCAAATCAAACCACACACCCGCGATGGGCCCAATGTCCGGAACGGCAGCGATCGGCGGACGACTGTCTACGTCCGCTTGGCCGACGGCTGCCGACACCCGGCGCGGAACGGTGTGGTTCCCCTGGTTCGGTGGACCGTCGCAGGCTCGCACTGGGTGAATGTGCGCGCATAATCTTACGCCCGGGCGCTCGTCGCAACACCATAGGCAACTGCCGTCGTAAAACTCGTGAAATCGAGTCCCACCTTCTCGAGCATCGCCTGTGCAATGGCGTCGGCGGCCGCCCTCTTGGCCGCATCCGATACATGCGTGTAGCGCGCCGTCATGGAGGGGCGTGCGTGCCCAAGCTGTGAGGAGACTACGAACGGTCCGACGTTCGCGTTCGCGCCCCAGCTTGCCGCGGTGGTGCGAAGGTCGTGGAGGCGCAGGTCTTTGATGCGCGCGCTCTTGAGGATTGCGTACCAGACCTTTTTCGGCTCCTCGAGATGACCGCTGCGTGACTTGGATGGGAACACCCAGTCCGAGCTAGACCCTCTTTGTCGCAAAGCGAGCAGCGCCGCCAATGGGCTCGACAGTGCGACGCGATATGGTCTATGCGTCTTGGTCGCCTTGGACGGAATCGACCAGATGCGCGCTTCGTGATCCAATTGATCCCATCGCATGGCACAGACGTTCGAAAGCCGGGCGCCTGTCCAGGCGAGCGCCAGAAAGAAATCCCGCCAGTAGGGGTCCAGCTTCGCGACCGCGTCCAGAAATCGCTTCATCTCCTCGTCGGAAAGGGGGCGCCCAACGCCTGGCGACTCGGAATACTTCGTGATGAGCGCGGCCGGATTGACTCCGATGTAGTAGCGCCGATTCGTCGCTGGATCAATGGTGCGGCTTGCCCAACCATACAGCGCCGAGAGGAATCCCACCACCCGGTTCGCCATGCCCTCGCTGACCTTCTGCCTCGTCTCATAAATCACGACCGTGCGCGCGTGTGTGGACTCGTCGCGCACGAGCTTGGCGCGGCGCCTGTTCCGTCTCGGTATATTCTGGTGCAGCGCCATCACCATCTCGGGTGAGATGTCGGCGAGTCGCTTCGAGCTCCACGGCGCGAGATAATCTCTCCAGTACTGGTCGGCGTTCGCAGTCGGCTTGTCGCGCGGAATCAGATAGTCGGTGCGATATTTCTCAAAAAGCTCTCTGAGCGAGATCGATTCGCGGCGCTCTCTGCGTTTTCGATTCGGACTGCGGCCGGTCGCCACGATCTCGGCGTCGACCTCGCGTGCGCGAGCGCGCGCCTGTTCGACGGTTATGCGCGGAAAACGCCCGAGACTGATCCGCTGACTGCGACCCTCTTGCGTCGTCGCGAGAAAGAAGCTCATCCGCCCTTCGCTGCTCAATCGCAAAGCCAGGCCGGGACGCTCGGTGTCAAACCAAGTCTCATAGCAGGGCGCGCCGCCGTCGGTGCGCTTCGGCGGCACGAGCTTCTCGACGCTCGACTTGGTGAACTTCAGTCGATTTTTCGAGCGCGCCATGACTTTCTCCAGTCCTACCGCCGCGGGAATTTGCGCTGAATTTGCGCTTTAAGCGAGCGAAAATCAACCCATCCGGGCGTAGCGGAGCGAAGCCTGGCGAAGGAGAGATTTAGGCATAAGTCATTATAATTTAAAGGTAAATCTCCACTTCCAATTGGCGCCCCCGGCCGGAGTTGAACCGACGACCTACCGCTTAGGAGGCGGTCGCTCTATCCACTGAGCTACGGGGGCGCCGCCCGTGCAGTTTACCGTAGCTCGCCCGCCCTTGCGGCCGGAATACTCGGACGCTCGGCTACGGCTCGAAGCCCTCGTCTCCA
>JASHSR010000099.1 GCA_030038645.1 Gammaproteobacteria bacterium | reverse complement strand
TTCGCGCTCGCCGTCGCGGCGGGCCTGTTCCTTTGCGTGGCGATCGCCTGGCCGCTCGCGATCGCGAGTCGCCATCATCGCGTCGGGGAATTCCTGAGTGTCGCGCAGAGACCGCTGCGTGATAATAGCGTCAGCGTCGCCGTGTCGGAGCGCGGCGTGACCGGAGAGGACGCGAGGCCGGTCTTCGCGATGAGCTTCGAGGAGAGTCCGCGGCGCTCCCGCTTGACGACGGGCTCCATCGCCGTGATCGAGGGCCGCTGGAAGCTGATTCACTACATGGGAAAGCTCCGCTATCCGATGATGCCGCCCGTGCACGATGAGCTCTATGACCTGTCCGGCGACCCCAATGAGCTCCACAACCTTGCCGCGGCCAATCCGGGCGAGGTGAGGCACCTGCTCGACCTCATCGATGCACAGCTCGCGCTGCACGGCGGCCCACTCCATTGAGAGAGCGGGCTCAGCCGCTTTACGGCGCTCGATCTCTTGCGGACTGGATCGTAAGCGGCGGCCGCCCGAGGCGCGTCGGTCCCGCTCACCCGCTGCGGCTGTGGTGGCATGCGAAGTGGTTCGAGGTCAACTGGCGGACCACGACCCGGCGAATCGCGGCTGCCGCGCTTCCGGACGATCCGGTATTCGTGCTCGGTCTGTGGCGCTCGGGAACCACCGCCCTTCACGAGCTGCTCGCCGCGTGCGGCCGGTGGGCGACGCCCCAAACCTGGCAGTGCTTCAACCCCTCGACCTGCTTCCTGAGCGGCCCTCCCGCCGAGCAGGCCGTGGCGCGCCGTCCGATGGACCAAGGCCGGATCGCCACCCGCGGTCCGCAGGAGGATGAGTTCGCGCTGCTCCTGCTCGGGGAGCCCTCAGCCTATCGTGGCTTCATCGACCCCCGGCGCCTGCGCGAATGCGGCCAGCTGCTCTGGTCGGGCAGCGAGGGACCGCTCGAGCGCTGGCAGCTCTTCCTGCGCGGCATCGCCGCCGCCTCGCCCGGCGCGCGGCCGCTGCTCAAATCGCCGAATCACACCTTCCGCTTGCCCCTGCTGCGCGCGCTCTTCCCACGCGCCCAGTTCATCTGGATCGGGCGCGACACGGGCGAGGTGCTCGCCTCCAACCGCAGGATGTGGCACGCGATGATGGACCTCTATGCGCTGTGGGACTGCCCGCCGCAAGCGATCGAGGGCTTCGTGCAGGACATGGTTCGCGCGTGCGCCGCCGTGCTCGGCCGCTGTCTCGAGGAGATGCCGCCCGAGCGCGTGCTGTGGGTGGACTTCGAGCAGCTGCACGCCAATCCGAAGGAGGTCCTGCTCCGCGTGCTGCGTTTCATCGACACGAGCCCGGACCACGACTCGGAGTCCGCCGCGCGAGCGGCCGACCTCGCGCTCTCGCGCATTGCCATTCACGCCGGCTCGCGCGCGCCGCTGCCCAACGATCCGGACGTTCACGAGCTCGAGGCCGCGATGGCGGCGGCACGGCAGCGGTTCGACGGCTCGGCCGGGCCGCCGACGCGAACTTTGCCAGCGTGAGGGCTCGGCGGTAACGTCTCCGTGCCCGGTCGAGGCGGTCCGGCGGGCGGAACCTGCCCAGTCGAGGCGGTCGGGCGGGCGGAACTTGGATGCTCCGCGGAGGTTCGCACTAGATGAGCGATGTTCCCCTGACGCGGCCGGCCTCGTCGGCCCAGACCGCGCAGCCTGCGCCGCCGGCGCATCCGGGGCGAGCGGCGGATCCGGCCTATCTCGCGTCCTCGGCGTGGCGCGCGGCGGCGCTGCCTTGTATTGCCGTGCTCGGCATCGTTCTACCGCTCACCTTTCCGAGCCTGATCGACCAGTACCTCTACGACTTCCGGCCGGTCGAGCTGCTGCCGATCTATGCGACGGTCTGGCTCATCCTCGCGGCGCTCGCGCTGCCCGTCTTCATCGTCGCGACCCTGGCGCTGAAGGGGCTCGAGGCCGGCCGCGGCGCGCCGCTGCGCTTCGCGCGCCGCGCCACGGCCATCGCGCTGCTCGCCCTCGCCGCCGCCGCCATCATCGAGACGCTGCTCTACGCGACGCTCACGTGGCTGCGCACGTTCGGGATCCGGGGGGGCGACCCAGCCGGCACGCCCTGGATGCTCCTCGCTCTGGCGCTCGGAGTGCTCGTCGCGGTGACTCGTCGGGGCCGGCTGTTCGCCGGC
Source organism: Gammaproteobacteria bacterium (assembly GCA_030038645.1). Taxonomy (GTDB): domain Bacteria; phylum Pseudomonadota; class Gammaproteobacteria; order Steroidobacterales; family Steroidobacteraceae; genus JASHUC01. The sequence goes on along the minus strand of JASHSR010000099.1, from coordinate 3,714 downwards.
AAGCTGGGGTGGGTCGCCGTCGTGGGCACGGCGCTCGGCGCGCTCTCGCTTGCGAGCCTTCCCGTCTTCGGATGGAGGTCGGTCCCTCCCCTCGCGTCCTCGGGTGTGTCCCCGGGCGCGTCCTCGGGTACGGCTCCCGGTGCGGCGCGGCCCTCACGGCCCCACATCATTCTGCTGACGATCGATGCGCTCTCCGCCCAGCACATGTCGCTCTACGGAGCCGAGCGGCCGACCACGCCGAGCCTCGATGCGTTCGCCCGCCAGGCGACCGTATTCGATCGCGCCTATGCGAACGGCAACTTCACGACACCGGGCATCGCCTCGATCCTGACGGGCACCCGCCCGTGGACACACCGCGCGCTGCAGCTTCCCGTCTGGCCTCGGGACGACACGCGCCGCAGCTCCCTGCCCGCGCTGCTGCGGGCGAACGGATATCAGACGGGCTATGTCTCGACCAACGCCCATGCGGGAGGCGCGGCGCAGGGCTTCGGCGGCTATTTCCAGTTCGCCCGCACCGATCGAACGACGGACTTGAGCCTGTGCACCGACGGGCTCTCCTCGCTCCTGCGGTACATCTGCGCGGCGACGGAGATGCCGCTGATCGCGCGCGTCGAAGGCCTCGCGGACCGCCTGCGCGGTGGCGCGAGCACGCGGCACTACGACCCGCGCCTGGCGATCCGGCCGGCGCTCGCCTGGCTGCGCCGGGTCGATAAAAGCAAGCCCGTCTTCCTCTGGGTGCATCTGTTTCCGCCTCACTCACCGTACGCAGCGCCCGAGCCGTGGATCGGGCGATTCGATCCCTCGCCGGACGCGCGCGACATCGCGAGCACCGAGCCGGCCTGGAACTACTTGATGTCGGAGGTCCCGACCGCACGAGCGCACACGCTCGAGGCGCGCTACGACGAGTCGGTCGCCTACGTCGATCACTATGCGGGCGAGTTTCTCAGCCAGGCGCAGCAACTGCTGGGCGACAACACTGTCGTCGTCGTGACCGCAGACCACGGCGAGAGCTTCGCTCACGGCTACGGGGCCCACACCGGCCCCGGGCTCTACGACGAGATCATTCACGTTCCGCTCATCATCAAGCTTCCGGGCGAGACCACCGGCAAGCGCAGCGACATCCTCGCCGAGCAGGTGGACATCGCGCCGACCTTGGCGGAGATCGCGGGCATCAAGCCGCCGGCATCGTGGGAGGGGCACTCGCTCCTCGACGCCTGCTCGTCGGATGCGACCTCGCACGAGCCCGCGACGCCGGTCTTCAGCATGAACTTCGAGCAGAATCCGCGCTTCGCCGCGCTCACCACCGGCTCGGTGGCCGTCATCGACGGGCGCTGGAAGCTCGTGCATTACATGGGGCCGGTGCACTATCCGCTCATGCCGCCGCTGCACGATGAGCTCTACGATCTGCTCGCCGATCCGCTGGAGCGCACGAATCGCGCAGCCGATGAGCCGGATGAAGTGCGGCGCCTGCGAGGACTGATTGCCGCTCAACTTGCGCTTCACGGCGGCGCGCTTCGCGCCGGTCGCCCACGAAAGCCGCGCCCGAAGCACCTTGCGCGAGTGACACACGTCGATGAGGCTCACGAGTGATGCTCGCCAGTGGCGCTCACGAGTGACGCGGGCTGGTGATGCGCGCTGGCGACGCTCGCCAGTGACGCTCACCCGTGACGCGCGATGACGGACAAGACTGACGCGCCGGAGCGACAGGCGGCACGCGACATGGGCATGAGTTATGCTGCGCCCGGGCCGCTGTGCTGAGGGCCGATCACTCACGGAACCTGCGAGCGATTCCGAGCCAGAAGCTCATGTAAGGAAGTGTGTCCGGCTCGCAGGCCGAGGAGACGAACGATGAACGTCGAGCGCTCTGGACTGGGAAGACGGTCGTACCCGGCGGGATTGCTGCTTCTTGCAGCGTTGCTGGCCGTCGCGCCGCTCGAGTCCGCCTACGCCTACATCGATCCGAATTCGGCGGGACCGCTGTATCAGTTGCTCTTCCCCCTGTTCATCGCGATCGCCGGCGCCATCGCGGCCTTGAGGCGCATCATCAAACAGCTCTGGCATCGCGCGGTGCGCGCCTGCGTCGGCGTCTTTCGGCACGAGCGCGACGGCACGGACACCGAACGACTTCCGTGAGAGGGGCCGGCGGGGGCCGTCACCTCCGGCATGCCGCGTGGCGCGCCGCGCTCGCGCCCGTTCTGATCGTCCTCGGCATCGCCCTTCCGCTCACGTTCCTCGCGAGAGTCTCGCAGTACCTCTACTACCTCAGGCCCTCCGAGCTGCTGCCGACGTACGCCACGGCGTGGCTGCTCCTCGCTCTGCTCTGTTTGCCGCTGCTCCTCATCGCCGCGCTGGCGCTGAGCCTCCTGCGGCTCGGCGGATTGCACCGGCCGAAGCGCATCCTCGTCCGCCTGCTGCTCTGGGCCGCGGCCGTCGCGGCCATCGCTCCCTTTCTGCTCGACGTGGCCACGTGGCTTCGGGCCTTCGACGAGCGCGCCTCGGCGGGCATGGGGGCGATGCTCGAGGCGGCGCTCGCTGGCGGCTCCCTCGCTCTGGGGCTTCCCCTCGCCTTCACCCATCGGGGCCGCAATGCCCTTCAGCGCCTCCAAAGGACCGCGGCTCTCCTCGCCGCGCTCGGCGGGCTGACGCTGCTCAGCCTGCCGTTCTTTCGATGGGGATCCGCCGTGTCGGCACAGGCTGCGAGCGCGGCGGCGCCGCTCGCGAGGCCCAACATCGTCCTGCTCACGATCGACGCCCTCTCGGCGCAGCACATGTCACTCTACGGAGCCGAGCGGCCGACGACCCCGAGCCTCGATGCGTTCGCCCGCCAGGCGACCGTATTCGATCGCGCCTATGCGAACGGCAACTTCACGACGGCTGGCGTTGCGACGATCCTCACCGGCACGCGGCCGTGGACCCATCGCGCGTTCGAGGTGTTCTCCTGGCCGATCGCCGCCGCGCGCCGAGCGTCCCTGCCGGCCCTCCTGGCCCGCGCCGGCTACGAGACCGGCTACGTCGCAACCAACCCGTACGCTGGCGCCTCGCGGATTGGTTTCGGGCCCTACTTCGACTTTCGCAGGAGCGATGCGGTGCCGATGAGCCTCGCGTGCCCCGACCGCGCGGCCGTCTTCCTGCCCTATGAATGCCCTGCCGCGCAGATCGCGCCGCTCGTGTTCGTCCAGCAGCTCTGGAACAGCGTGCAGTACTCGCTCCTGCTCACGCCGGACAACCGCCACTTCGACCCGCGGCGCGCCATCGAGCCGGCCCTCGCCTGGCTCGAGACCGTGGACAAGCGGCGGCCGGTCTTTCTCTGGGTGCACCTGTTCCCCCCTCACGCTCCGTATGCGGCGCCTCCTCCGTGGCTCGGGCGCTTCGATGCCTCGGCGGGGGCTCGCACGGCGGCGACCTCGGATCCGGCCGAGCTCTACGCCTTCCGGCAGGTACCGCCGCAGCGCGTGCAGCTGCTCGAGGCTCGCTACGACGAGGCGGTGCAATACGTCGATTACTACGCGGGCGAGTTTCTGGCAGGAGCGCTCGAGCGGCTGGGCCCGAACACCGTTGTCGTGGTGACTTCCGACCATGGCGAGAGCTTCGGGCACGGCTACGGCGGCCACGCCGGCCCGGGTCTCTACGACTCGATCATCCACATCCCGCTCATCATCGAGCTGCCCCGTCAGACCGACGCCGAGCGCGTCGATGCGCTCGTGCAGCAGATCG
>JASHSR010000098.1 GCA_030038645.1 Gammaproteobacteria bacterium | reverse complement strand
GGCCATCCCGTCGTCGGGGACCCGGTCTATGGCGGCCGCCGACGCATTCCGCCGTCGAGCGGGCCGGCGCTTCTCGCGGCGCTCGCCTCGCTCAGGCGGCAGGCGCTGCATGCGGCGCGGCTGCAGCTCGAGCACCCGCAGACTGGACGCCGGATGCAGTGGGAAGCGCCCCTGCCGAGCGATATGGCGGGGCTCATCGCGGCGCTCGAGGCGGATCTGTGGGAGACAGATGAGGCGGCCGCCGTGCGGGCAGGGCGCGGCGGGGTACGGCGGCGATGAGCGAGGCGGAGATGAGCGGTCCGGCGAAGGGCGGTCCGTGGCAGGCGACGCGGCGATGGGCGATCCGCTGGCGGCGGACGGTCCGGCGAAGGACGGTCAGGCGATGTGCGGCCCGCCGGCGGGGAGCGGCTCCGCGGCGGGCGGCTCCGTGGCGGGCGACTCGGCGATGGGCGGTCCGGTGAGCTCGGCAGGGGCGCATCCGGCGCTTCCCCTCATCACGCCCGACTGGCCCGTTCCACCCCTCGTGCGGGCGGCTTTCACGCTGCGGCAGGGTGGGGTCAGCGCGCCGCCGTTCGATACGCTCAACGTGGGGCTGCACACCGGCGATGCTCCGGAAGCGGTGGAGGAGAATCGCCGGCGCATTCGTGGGGCGCTGCTGCTGCCATCGGAGCCGTGCTGGCTCGCGCAGGCGCACGGCGCGGAGGTGGTGAGTCTCGACGGCGAGCCGCCTATGCGAGCCGCGCCACCGGGGGAACCGCCCCGCGCCGACGCGGCTGTTACCCGGACGTCGGGGCGCATTTGCGTGATTCAGGTGGCGGACTGCATGCCGGTTCTTTTCGCCGCGCGAGACGGCACAGCCGTGGGCGCCGCGCACGCCGGTTGGCGAGGTCTCGCCGCCAGGGTGCTTCAGGCGACCGTGCGTGCGCTGGCGATCAAGCCCTCGGAGCTTCTCGTCTGGCTGGGTCCCACCATCGGCCCACAGCATTTCGAGGTGGGCGATGACGTGCGCACGGCGCTGCTCGCCGCAGACGGTCGCACTGACCTGGCCGGCGCCGTCGGTGTGAACGCGGAGAGGCGGCTAGACAGCGAACTGGGCGGGACCGCTGCGGCGTTCGTCCGAAACGCCCGCGGTCGCTGGCAGTGCGATCTCTATGCGGTGGCGCGGCGCCAGCTCGCGGCGCTCGGCCTGCGCGAAGTGTACGGCGGAGGCTGGTGCACGTACGACGATCGCGCGCGGTTTTTCTCGTACCGGCGTGACGGCCGCTGCGGCCGCATGGCCGCGCTCATCTGGCTCGAGTAGGACGCGTGGGACTCGCAAATGGCGTGGCAGGGCGGCCCTCTCGGGCCGCAGGCCGACTACGACAAGCAAGTCTCCAGCTGCTGCAGAGCGCAGGCGGAACGGCCGGGAATCTCCTGAGCGATGCGCAGATCGGCGCGCTAGTTACCGAGCGCTCTTGGCGCTCGCGTCGTGATCGAAGGACTTCCGATCTGCGTGATACTGGAAGTTCCAGATGATCCGGAACGGCGCGGAGATCAGTGCCCAATAAAGCCCTATGACGTCCATGAATCCTTGGACGATGAGCGCTTTGATTTGGGTGATCATCGCTTCTCCTCCAAAATACCTCTGACGTAATGGGACGATGCTTGCCATCAGGACGAAGGCGCTCAGCATGCAATCGAGATAGAAGAACCAGACCTCGACCCGAATCGCAAGTCTATAGACATCGCGGGGGAATTTGTGAACCGAGTCGAGATAGCTCAGAAGGAAAGCAGTCAGCCAGCCTGCCGTCAATACGGATGCAAATATGGCTGCAGTCATGATGATATGAATAATCAACAGGCCGAACGATGCGACTGACGTCGTTCTTCTCCGTTGCCAAGCCATCCTGGACCTCCCACTGGTATGCTCAGTGCGATGTCGTGACGCCGCCGCGCTTGAGCGTATCTCGGCCCCATCGTCGCGACGGCGGTGTGCAGGGCTTAACTGGGCAAACCCGCGAGATAAGGGGCGGGAGAGTCGCCAGGAGAGCCGCCATCCGGCCGAACGGCCCTTGAACGCCAAGGCTGGGCCCCTACATCAGGGTTATCGGAGTATTTCGAGGTTCCCATGCGTCAGGACAAGCTCACGAGCAAGTTCCAGGCAGCGCTGGCCGATGCGCAGTCGCTCGCCGTCGGGCGCGACCACCAGTTCATGGAGCCGGCGCATGTGCTGCTCGCGCTGATCGATCAGCAAGGCGGCACGGTGCGGCCCCTGCTCATGAAGGTCGGGGCCAACCTCAACAAGCTGCGCTCCGAGCTGCTCGCGGTCCTCGACGGCCTGCCGACGGTGCAGGGCACGCCGGGGGAGGTGCACGTCTCCAACGATCTCGCGCGCCTGCTCAACGTGACGGACAAGCTCGCCCAGCAGCGCGGGGACCAGTACATCTCGAGCGAGCTCTTCGTCCTCGCCGCGTTCGAGGACCGGGGGACCCTCGCTCGGTTGCTGAAGGACGCGGGGGTCGTGCGCGGAGCCGTGGAGAAGGCCATCGACGAGGTGCGCGGGGGCGAGAAAGTGAACGATCCAGGCGCGGAGGAGCAGCGCGGCGCGCTCGAGAAGTACACGATCGACCTCACGGAGCGCGCGACGTCCGGCAAGCTGGATCCTGTGATCGGACGCGACGATGAGATCCGCCGCACGATCCAGGTACTGCAGCGGCGGACCAAGAACAATCCGGTGCTGATCGGGGAGCCGGGCGTCGGCAAGACGGCGATCGTCGAGGGGCTCGCGCAGCGCATCGTCAACGGCGAGGTGCCCGAGGGCCTGCGCCGTAAGCGGATCCTCGCGCTCGACATGGGCGCGCTCATCGCCGGCGCGAAGTTCCGCGGCGAGTTCGAGGAGCGCCT
>JASHSR010000097.1 GCA_030038645.1 Gammaproteobacteria bacterium | reverse complement strand
CGGCGAGCGACGCCGGGGACAAGGGTGATGCGTACGACTACATGGGCGAGTACTACATCTCCAACGGCAACCTGTCGCTCGCCTCGCACCAGCTCGAGCTCGCGCTCGCCCAGCCGCGCCTGACGAACGTCCAGCGCGAGCGCTTCCAGGCGCGCCTCGCCGAGGTACGCGACTTCCTGGCCGAGGAGCGCCGCGAGAACCATGGCCGCAACCCCGATGGCGGCCAGCTCGATTTGGCGCCGTGACTGGTACAATCACGGTCTTTGCCTCGGCCGCTGCTTCATGACCAGACTCTCCGCGGGTCGCGCCGCGCTCGCCATCCTGTGGACCGCGATCCTCCTCGCCGGCTGCGCCTCGCAGCCGGTCCGGCACAAGGATCCGGGGGACCCCCTGGAGCGCATGAATCGCACGATCTGGGGGTTCGATTTGGCGTTCGTCCGCAAAGTCGCCCTCCCGGTCGGACACGCCTACACCCATGTGACGCCGCACTTCGCCCAGGTGGGGATCGGGAATTTCTTCGATAACGCCCAGTACCCGATCGTGATCGTCAACGACCTCCTGCAGGCCAAGTTCAAGGCCGGCCTCAGCGACACGGGCCGCTTCCTCATGAACTCGACCGTGGGCATCGGCGGCTTCCTCGATCCGGCCGTGACCGTCGGCCTCGAGAAGAACGACAACGACTTCGGCCGGACGCTCGGAACCTGGGGGGTGCCGCCGGGACCCTACCTCGTCCTGCCCTTCCTCGGGATGTCCGACATTCGCGACCTCATCGGCAGGGTGCCGGACGGGTACCTCTCTCCGCAGAACTACATCAACGACATTTGGATCTACATCGGGGTCTACGCCGTGTACGTCCTCGACCTCGATGCGCGGACGGTGATCCCCCAGTACAACCTGCTCGAGTCGCAACATCCCTTCGACTCGTACTCCTTTGCGCGCAACGCCTACCTGCAGCACCGCGAGTTCCTGATTCGCGGTCAGTCGGAGAAGTCGCAGGAGCAGCAGGAGCAGGAGCTCGAGAAGTCCCTCGAGGACTCCGGCGGGGACTCATCGACCGAGAAGTAGCCCCTCGATCTCGCAGATGCGCGCGATCGCGCAGAGCGTCTCGGGCACGTTCGAGAAGCTGAGCTCCCGCCCGTTCCGCCGCGCCCAGGCGAGCCACTCGATGAGCACCGCGAGCCCGGCGCTGTCCGATGCGCCGACCTCGGCGCAATCCATCTCGAGCGACGTTCCGCTCGCGGAGGCGAGCGCCCGCAGGCCCGCATCCAACGCCCGCCGGGCCGTGGGGAACGTCAGCTCTCCGCGAACGCGATAGCGATTCGGCGCCGATTCGACGACGGCCACGGTCGATCCGAGGCTCTTCGCTCGCGCGGTGAAATCGGCCATGACCGCCGCTTTTAGGATCTTCCCGCAGCGGGGGCCGCGATCTGGGGCGGCTTCTCGCCCCGCTCGAGGCGCTGGATGACCGCATCGAGACCCTGCTGCTCGATCTCGGAGCCGAAGTCGTCGCGGAAGCTCTTGATGTAGCTCACGCCCTCGACGATCACGTCCCACGCCTTCCAGCCCTGCGCCGTCTTGCGCAAGGCAAAGTTCACCTGAACGGTCGAGCCGTCGTCACGCCGGATCACCGTGCGCACGATCGCATCCGTCGCATCGCTCGCCACGCGGGTCGGCTGCACGCGCAGGCGGTTCGACTGAAAGCCGAGGAGCGCGCTGCCGTAGTTCGTGAACATCGAGCTCTCGAAGGCGTCGACGAACTGCTGCCGCTGCTGCGGGGTCGCCGTGCGCCAGTATCGCCCGAGCACGAGCCGAGCGGCGAACTGCACGTCGAAGTACGGCAGCACATCGCGGTCCACCGCCCCGCGCAGCAGCTTCGGGTCTTTCTGATAGGCCGCTCGGTTCGCGTCGAGGTCCTTGAGGAACGTCTGGGCGACGCTCTCGATGATCTGCGAGGGCTGCTCTGCGCCGGCCGCCGCGCTCGCGCCCGCGGAGGCCTGCGCGCCGGCGGGAGGCGACCACGCGCCCGCGCCGAGCCCGAAGCTCACGATCAAGGCCATGCTGCACATCACAGGGACCGGCGATCTCATCTCGGTGACTCCTTCTGGGGCGCATGCTGACTCGCGGGGCCACCACCGGAGCTCGTGCCGGTGCCGGAGCTCGAGCTCGAGCTCGACTCGCTGCTCTTTCCCGCAAAGCTCGCGAACAGCTTGTTGACGAGGTTCTCGAGCACGATGGCGGACTGCGTGAACTCGATGCGGCTGCCGTTCTTCAGAAACGTCTCCGACCCGCCGGCGCCGATCGCGATGTACTGGCCGCCGAGCAGGCCCTGCGTGTCGATGCTCGCATCGCTGTCGTCCGGAATCTGGCTGTACTGCGGGTCGATCCGCATGGTGACGACCGCTCGGTAGTCCTGCGGGTTGATGCGGACGTCCTGCACATCGCCGATGCGCACTCCGGCCATGGTCACGGGCGCTCCGCCTTTGAGATCTCCGATGTTGTCGAACTCGGCGGTCACGACGTAGCCCGCCTTGGCGGCGCTCAGGTTCAGGCCGTTCGAAGGCAGCTGCGCCGTGAGGAAGAACAGCGCGGCGAAGCCGAGCAACACGAACAATCCCGTCCCGATCTCGAGGGTTCGATTGGTGCGCATCTTCGGTTACACCTTCACAGAAACGCCGCCGACAGCACGTAGTCGAGCAGCAGGGTCAGGACCGAGGACGCCACGACCGTTCGGGTGGTAGCAAGTCCCACGCCTTCGGCCGTGCCGTCGGAATGATAGCCCTCGTACACGGCGATGAGGCTCGCCACGAAGCCGAACACCAGGCTCTTGACGATCGACTCTTTCACGTCGGAGAGGGCGATGGAGCTTTGCATCTGCGACCAGAAGGCGCCCCGGTCGACCCCCATCTCCTGAACGCCGACCAGCTGCGCTCCGTACAGTCCGACGACGTTGAACACGGCCGTGAGCAGCGGCATCGAGATGAGCCCGCCCAGGAATCGCGGCGCGGCGACGTACCGCATCGGATCGACGGCCATCATCTGCATGGCGGTGAGCTGGTCGGTGGCGCGCATCATCCCGATCTCCGAGGTGAGCGCCGTGCCGGCGCGGCCGGCGAAGAGCAGCGCCGTGAGCACCGGACCGAGCTCCTTCAGCAGGCCGAACGCCGCGGCGATGCCGAGGTAGTTCTCCGACCCGAACCGCTGCAGCAGGTTCGCGCCCTGCAGGCCGAGCACCGCGCCCGTCGCGATGCCGGAGAGCATGATGATGATGAGCGAGCGGGCGCCCGCGTTGTAGATCTGCCGCACGATCAGCCCCGGCCGCGCGAGCGCCGGGCCGCACTGGGCGAGGAGGCTCACTGCGAACAGGGCCGTCGCGCCGATGTGCTGCAGTCCGCGCAGCACGGGCCCGCTGCGCGCGCCGTTTGAGACGTTGTCGCTCACGGCGCCTCCCCGCTCACCGCCCGTCTCCCCGCGCGCCCCTCTCTCCGAGAAGCTGGGTCGCGTAGTCGGGCGCGGGATAGTGGAAGGGCACCGGTCCGTCGGGATTGCCGCTCATGAACTGCTGCACGATCGGCGAGCCGCCGCCGCCGAGCTCCTGCGGCGTGCCGGAGGCGACCACGCGGCCTTCCGAGATGAGGTAGCTGTCGTGCGCGATCGTCTCGAGCTCGTGCACGTCGTGCGAGACGACGATGCTCGTGAGCCCGAGCGCCTCGTTCATCCTCTGGATGAGCCGCAGGATCACCCCGAGCGCGATCGGATCGAGGCCGACGAAGGGCTCGTCGTAGATGAGCAGCTCCGGATCCATCACGATGGCGCGCGCGAGCGCCACGCGGCGGGCCATCCCGCCCGAGAGCTCCGACGGCATGAGCTCGGCGGCGCCCCGCAGGCCCACGGCGTGGAGCTTCGTGAGCACGATGTCGCGGATCAGGGACTCGGGGAGGCTCGTGTGCTCGCGCAGCGGGAAGGCGACGTTCTCGAACACGTCGATGTCGGTGAGCAGCGCGCCGTTCTGAAAGAGCATCCCCATGCGCGTGCGCATGGCGAAGATCTCGCGCGATCGCAGCGTCGTCACGTCGCGGCCCCAGACGCTGACGCGGCCGCTGTCGGGATAGGCCTGCGCCGTGATGAGCCGCAGCAGAGTGGTCTTGCCCGTGCCGCTCGGACCCATCACGGCGGTGATGCGGCCGCGTCGCGCGCGCAGGCTCAGGCCCGAGAAGATCCGCCGGTCGCCGATCGAGTAGTGCACGTCCTGCACATCGACCACGATGTCGCTGGCGGCGGCCTGTGTCGCCGCTTGCTGCTCGGGGAGACCCATGGGATGCCGAGCGCGTCTCAGGCGGCTTGACTCTCGAGCGCCGTCCGATAGCGGCCGAGTGTCGCAAGACCGTTGAGCCGCGCGCGCTTCGCGAGCTCCTTCTGGCCCGCCGCGAACCCCGCGGGCGACCCTCCCCATCCCTTGAGAGCCGTGTCCTGGAGGGCCCGTCCATAGCTGAAGGTCAGGCTCCACGGCAGCGGGCCCATCTGGTTCATGAGCGAGAGGTGCAGCGTCGCCTCCTCGGGCGACTGTCCGCCCGAGAGAAAGGCGATGCCCGGCACCGCCGGGGGCACGTGGCGCTTGAGGCAGCGCACCGTCGCCTGCGCGACCTGGTCGGGCGCGGCGCGGCTCGCCGCCTTCTTTCCCGAGATCACCATATTCGGCTTGAGCACCATGCCTTCGAGGAGGATGCGGTGCCCGTTGAGCTGGCGGAAGACCTCCTCGAGGACCCGATCGGTCACCTCCTCGCAGCGCTCGATCGAGTGGTCGCCGTCCATCAGCACCTCGGGCTCGACGATCGGAACGATGTCCTGCTCCTGGCAGAGCGCGGCGTAGCGCGCGAGGGCGTGCGCGTTGGCCTGCACGGCGAAGGCCGTCGGGATGCCCCCGCCGATGTCGATGACCGCGCGCCACTTGGCGAAGCGGGCTCCGAGCTTGCGGTACTCGGCGAGCCGCTCGCGCAGGCCGTCGAGACCCTCGGTGATCGTCTCGCCCGGGAAGCCGGCGAGAGGCTTCGCGCCGGCGTCCACCTTGATGCCGGGGATGACGCCGTGCTGCGCGAGGTAGTCCGGGAACGGCACGCCGTCGTGCGTCTTCTGACGAATGGTCTCATCGAACAGGATCACGCCGCTCAGGAACTCCGAGGCCCCGGGCGCGGTGAACAGCATCTCGCGATAGCTGCGGCGGTGCTCCTCGGTCGACTCGAGCTTGATCACGTCGAAGCGCCGCTTGATCGTGCCCGAGCTCTCATCGGCGGCCAGAAGTCCCTTCCCCTTCACCACCATGGCGCGTGCGACGCGCTCGAGCTCGCTCAAGTTCATCGTCGGTCCTCCGTAAGACTCCAAGACTCTTGC
>JASHSR010000096.1 GCA_030038645.1 Gammaproteobacteria bacterium | reverse complement strand
GCGGCGTGGCGTACATGCCAGGCGAGCCGTTCTTTCCACAGGGCCCGCCGCGCTGCGGTGCGTTGCGCCTCAACTTCAGCCATGCGGATGAGACGCAAACGGAGCGGGGTCTTGCAACGCTCGCTGAGCTGCTGCATCAGGCGGAGCCTTCTCAATGAATGCGGCGCCACTCGGTCACGCCGGGCCGTCGCAGCCTTCCGCGCCTCGAGCTGTGCCGCTCGGCTCGACTCCCTGCGGCTCAGCCGGCCCGGAGCGCATCGACCAACGCTTGAAGCTGCGCGAGAGAGCGCTCGCCTTGCTCGACACCCAACGCCGTCACGATGCCTGGCGTGCCCTCGATTTTCATGGTCCGCGCCTCGTCGGCGTTCCGCTGCAGCTCCTCGTCGACCCGCGGGTCTCCCATGTCCTTGCGGAAAGCCGTGGGATCGACGTGAAGCCAGCGGGCAATCTCGGTCGCGACGGCACCAGTGAAGTCGCCTTTGGTGTGCATCAGGCGGTGGTGGACCGGAAAGTAGCGGCCGCGCAGCCGGGCCGACAGCGCGATACGGGACGCAACCTGCGAGTCCGGGCGCAGAACGGGAAATTCCTTGTAAAGGATTTGCAGGCCCGGGTTTCGTCCGACGAGCACGGTCAGAAAGGGATCGATCGCGCGGCAGTAAGGACAGTGATAGTCGAAATAGACCGCCATGACCTGCGTGCCGTGCAGGTTGCCGAGGACGGGCGTGAGGGGTCCGAGCCACGCTGTTGCGGGCCCTGCAGAGGCCTGCGCCACGACGCGCGCCCGCACGCTGAGGCCGGCCGTGGCAGCCAGGACGCTTCCCAACACGGCACGGCGGCTGATGCGACGAGCGATCGCTCGATCGGACGGCATGCTCATCACCGTATCACGGCCGCTGCCTGCCTCGCCGCCGAGCGTACCGCCTCGACTCAGCGGGCGGGCCGGCAGCCCTCAGTGGCCCGGCTGCTGGATCAACTCCAGGCGGTTGCCGGCCGGATCGACGGCCATGCCGACCACGATGCCTGTCTTGCCGAACGGTCGCGGCTTGCCCAGCATCTTGCCGCCCGCCGCGGTGATCGCCGAGGCGGTCGCCTCGATGTCCGTCACGTTGAGAATCAAATGCGGAATCGGATCCTTAATCGCGTTGCTCGCGCGGTGCATGATGACGACCTGGGCATTCGGGTTGGTCTTCGCCGCCGCCACCGTATCCCCGAAATTCATCATGATCTCGAGCATGCCCGGCAATTGGATCCGGTTGACCTCCTTGAGGCCGAACGCGGATTCGTAGAATTTTGCGAGCGATGCTACGTCAACCGCCCCGACCCGCCCCGCGTCGAGCGAGACGCCGGCCTGCGCGGCGGCCGCCAACAGAAATGCCGCTCCCGCGGCCGTCACGAATTTCATTGCTGTGCTCATTGCCCACTCCCCGAGTGCTGGTCACTTCGAGCTCACGAGCGTGAGCGCCTGAAACGAGGGAGGACCGTCGAGCGAGGCGCGCAGGTCGGCCATCAGGTTCCGCGCGTCCCGGCCGTGAGCCGCGACGGCCGCGAGATCCTTGTAGCGCTCGATGATCACGTACGTCTGCGGCCGTCCGTCGCGATACAGATCGTAGGAGAGGTTGCCGGGCTCGTTCGCGCGCACCTTCGCCTCCATGCGGCGGAACGCTTCCTCGAAGGCCGCGTTCTGGCCGGGCTTGACTTTGAATTGCACCACGAAGGCGGTTGCCGTGCTCGGGCGCCGCGCCGCCCTGGCCATGGCACTGTGGCCGCCCGGTGCGGCTGCGCCAGGCGATTGAGCGTTGGCCGCCACCACGAGCCCTAAGAGCCCCAAACTCAGGCCGACGAATTGAATACGCATCGCTCTTCCCCCCTTCTGTTGGTCTCGAGCTGGCGAGCATCCACTCTCGTGTACGGCGAAGTCAAGCGACCGCTGGCGCGCCCCGGCCGCGCGTGGCACGCTGCGAGGCAAGGCATGGAAAACGAGCTCGACAAGGCCGTTCGGCGCCTCTGTCTCGCGTTCGCGGAGGCTGGCGCGCGTCGTTCTGGGTCGGCGTTCCGGCCCAGGCGCTCATGACGAGCGACCCGCGATACGAGATCCCGCGGTACACAGGGCACATCGGCTGGATCACGCTCGATGTGTCAAAGGGCCGAGACGAGCGCGAGCTTCGCTCCCTCGCGCTCGAGAGCTATCGGCACTTCGCGCTGAAGAAAATGATCGCCAAGCTGTAGCGTCCCGACCCGCCCGCGCGCGCGGGCCTGCGGGTCGCATGCGCGGCGCATCGCGGGAGAAAGCTCATGCGTTCCTATCGATACCTTCACTTCGACGTCTTTACCGATCGCGCCTTCACCGGCAATCAGCTCGCGGTGTTCCCCGAAGCAGCCGGCCTCTCCACCGATCAGATGCAGAGCATCGCGAAGGAGATGGCGTTCTCGGAGACGACCTTCGTGCTGCCGCCCGAGGCCGCCGGCACGGAGACTCGCGTCAGGATCTTCACGCCCGGCCGGGAGCTGCCGATGGCGGGGCATCCGACGATCGGCACCACCTACGCGCTCGCAAAGGAGGGACGGGTCGTGCCGAGCCAGCGGACGGTGGTCCTGGGACTCGGTGTCGGCCCGACGAGAGTCCGCCTGGAATGGGAGTCGGGCCGGCTCCGGTTTGCATGGATGACACAGGCTGTCCCGGAATTCGGCGCCGTGCCCGCCGATCTGGAAGGCCTGGCTCGGGCGCTGCGCCTGCGGTCCGCGGACATCCGCATGGACACGCTGCGTCCTCAGGTCCTCTCCTCGGGCGTTCCGTTCCTCTTCGTCCCGCTCGCCTCCCGCAAAGCCGTGGACGACATCACCGTCGATGCGGCAGCCCTGCACTCCTTCTTTGAATCCGCCGGCACGGGCGATCTGGGGGTCTTCGCGTTCTCGCTCGAAGAAGCAAGCGATGGCGCGACCGTCTACAGCCGCATGTTCGCGCCGGCCCTGGGTGTTGCCGAGGATGCGGCCACTGGCGGCGCGAGCGGACCGCTCGGGGCTTATCTCCTGCGCTACGGAGCCGTGACGGCGGAGCAGGCCGCGCACCTCGTCAGTCTTCAGGGCGTGAAGATGGGCCGCCCGAGCAAGATCCATATCTCCATCGGCACGCGCAACGACCAGATCGCCGACGTGAGCGTCGGCGGTCAAGCCGTGCTGGTCGCCGAAGGCTCTCTCTACACGTGACGCGCGCTCAGGCGCCCGCCGCAACGGCCCGCCTCCCGCTCCATGCGACGGCGCCGCCGAACACGAGCATGGCTGCGACGGCGACCGCGGCTTCGACGTACAGAAAGCCGCCGGAGCCCCAGCGCACGTTCGCCCAGCCTTCCACCACGGTCATGTAGGCGATCGGCATGTTCGAGAGGGAGGCGAACACGTTGTACTTGGTCGCCGCCGCCCCGAGTCCGATCGCCTCCAGCGTCACGGCCGAGAAGGCTGTGTAGGTGAGTCCGGTGATGAAGGCGTAGAGCATCGTAAAGATCGCGTAAGCCGCCTGCGTGCGCGGACCGGTGGCCATCGCGACGGCGCACAGCGCCTGGAGCAGGCCGTAGGCGA
>JASHSR010000095.1 GCA_030038645.1 Gammaproteobacteria bacterium | reverse complement strand
CGCGCCCGCGGCGACGCTCGGCGCGCCGATCCCTTGATTACGCCACGGCGGCAGCTTGGTAATATCGGGCGCGATGGCACCGCTTCGCTGAAGGAAGCTGCCGGGCATGGCCGTGGCAGCGCTTCTGTTGCTCGCCCTCGCCGCGGTCTATGCGGCGGTCGTCCTCTACGTCTACGCGCGCCAGGCGCAGCTGCTTTACCAGCCGCATGCCTCGGGCCGGACCTCCTCTTGCACTCCGCGGGCGATCGGGCTCGACTTCGAGGACCTGCGCATCCGCACGCCCGACGGGACGTCGTTGCACGCCTGGCTCGTTCCCGCTGGCGGAGGCCGCCCGCTCGTTTTGTTCTGCCACGGCAACGCCGGAAACATCGAGGATCGGCTCGACACGGTCCGCATCCTGCATGAGCTCGGTCTCGCCGTGCTGATCTTCGACTATCGCGGCTACGGCCTGAGCACCGGACGGCCGAGCGAGCGCGGCACTTACCAGGACGCCGAGGCGGTCTGGGCGTATCTCGTGGAGGAGCGCGGCTACGCGCCCCAAGAGATCGTCCTGTTCGGGCGGTCGCTCGGCGCCGCCGTCGCCGCTCATCTGGCACAGGACGTGCGGCCCGCCGCGCTCATCGTCGAGGCGGCGTTCGCCTCCCTGCCCGAGGTCGCGGCACACCATTTCTGGTACCTGCCCGTGCGCCGGCTCACGCGGTTCCGCTACTCGACGCTCGAGTACATCCGCTGCGTGGATGCCCCGACGCTCGTGATCCACAGCTCCGAGGACGACGTCGTGCCCATCGAGCAGGGACGGAAGGTCTTCGATCAGGCGAAGGGCCCGAAGCGCTTTCTACTGATCCTCGGCAGTCACAGCGAGGGGCTGCAGGCGAGCGGGACCCGCTACACCGAAGGTCTGCGGCGCTTTCTGTCCTGGGCTCTGGAGCCTGCGGCGGCCGGCGGCGCTGATGCTAGACTGCGCGCCCGGATTCTCGGGGAGTCGGAGTGAACCCGCATGGGCAAAGGTGACCGCAGGACCCGCCGTGGCAAGCTGTACCGAGGGTCGTTCGGCAAGTCTCGGCCGAAGGATCGGCCCAAGAAGAAAGCGGCCGCCAAGCGATAGCGCGCGCGGCTCACGCCGGCTGCATCGCCGGCAGGGGCCGTCTTCCACTTGCAATGTCGGCCAGCACCTGGACGATCAGCGCGCGCTCGGCCTGCTGCACGCGCGCCGCGAGCGTCGCGGCCGTGTCGCCGCTCTCGACCGGCACGGTCGCCTGCGCGAGGACCGGACCGGTGTCGTACCCACCATCGGCGAGATGAACCGACGCTCCGCTCACGCGCTCGCCCGAAGCGAGCACGGCGCGGTGAACGTGCACTCCGTACATGCCCGCGCCGCCGAACTTGGGCAGCAGCGCCGGATGGGTGTTGAGGATCCGCCCCGCGAACCTCTCGAGCGTGGCCGGCCCGAGCTTCTTCATGTACCCGGCGAGCAGAACGACGTCGATTCGATGCGCTTCCAGCGCGGCACAAATCGCGCGGTCGAGCGCCTGCGGGTCGGGGTGCGTCGCGCTCGACAGATGGAGCGTCTCGACTCGCGCGAGCCGAGCCCGGCGCAGCGCGCCCGATGCGGGATTATTGCTGATGACGAGCGCGACCTGAGCCGCGATGGCGCCCGCCGCGCAGGCATCGAGCACGGCCTGCAGCGTCGTTCCTTCGTGCGAGGCGAGTACGGCAATGCTCAGGGCAGGCTGCTGCCGCGCGGCGCTAGCCATGGCGGGATTCTCGGAGCAGGTCGACGTATGCGCCGGTGACGAGATCCGCCGCCTCGACGCCGAGCTGCGACAGCAGACGCCGCGCGGTGGCCTCGCCCTCCGCTCCCGATTGCGACTCGGCGAGCACGACTTCCAGCTCGAGATAGGAGCCGAGTCCCTCCACCTCGTCGAGATGAATGCGCGTCGGTCCCGCGAGATACAGCCGGCGGCGCTTGCGTAAGCGGCCGATCACTCCGAGCGCCTCGCTGAGCGCGGTGCGCATCAGATCGGGCGCCGAGGTCGGTGCGATGGTGTAGTCGCACAGCTTCGGGCCTCGCACGTCGGGACGGCGGTAGAAGATGAGCTCGCCCCGGTCCGCAGCGAGCTCGCGCAGCTTCAGCCGGCCGCTCGCGCAGGCGAAGAAGGTATCGTCCTGGACCAGGTCGAACGGACCCCGATCGGCGAGCGCGCGGGCGCGCGCCTCCATCTCGCCGAGATCCCTCACCCGCGCTTTGATCTCGATGTTCCGCGGCATCCGTCACGACCGTCGCTGAGCCCTTCGCCGAGGATCCTACCTGTCCAGCTCGATTGGCGCACACTGCGCCATACGACAGCTCGACCGTCAGGCTCGCGCGCTCGGGCGTGACGCCAGGACGGACTCGAGCTCCGCCGGGTCCATCGGCTTCGTCAAATGGTGATCGAAGCCGGCCGCCTCGGCCTTGCGCTTGTCCTCTTCCTGGCCCCAGCCGGTCACCGCGATCAATATCATCGGTCCGCCCCAGGCCTCGTTGCGGATGCGCGCTGCCACCTCGTAGCCGCTCAATCGAGGCATTCCGATATCGAGCAGCGCGACGTCAGGGCGCAGCCGGGCAGCCAGCTCGAACGCCTCTGCTCCGTCGCGGGCGACGTGCACCTCGTGACCCGACAGCTGCAGGAGCGTCGCGAGAACGTCGGCCCCGTCCGCGTTGTCGTCGGCGACGAGCACGCGGCGCGGGGAGCGCTCGTGCGCGGACTCGCTCGCCGATGCGGGAAGGGGTCGACTCGGCTCCGCGGCGATGACCGATCGCGGCAGGATCACCGTGAAGGTGCTGCCTCGATCGCGCCCGGCGCTGTGCACGGTGATTCGCCCGCCGTGCAGCTCCACCAGCGCCTTGACCAGCGCGAGCCCGATGCCGAGGCCCCCCTCCGCGCGCTCCGTGGCCGGCTCGATCTGGATGAACATCTTGAAGATCTCACTGTACATCTCCGGGGACATCCCGATGCCGGTGTCGCGGACGAGGATGAGCAAAGTCTCCGCCTCGAGGCGGCATTCGAGCGCGATCTCCCCGCCGCTGCTCGTGTACTTGGCGGCGTTCGTCAACAGGTTGCTGACCACCTGCGTGAGCC
>JASHSR010000094.1 GCA_030038645.1 Gammaproteobacteria bacterium | reverse complement strand
CCGCGCGCTCGACGGTGGTACGTGTCGACCAACCACGTTGTCTTCTTCGGGCCGCGACCGCCACTCACCCGGGGTCATGCGGAAGAAGTGATCGTCAGATTTGACGCGCAGCATTGATCTCGTCAAGCTGGGATTCACCTGTAGGGAATTCGTCGCGGGCGAGCGTGCGATGCATGTCGTTCTGATGAAAGCCGATGCACGGAATTGTTGAAGTCCGCGGGGTCCGCATGTCCGGATTTCCGGCGTGGGGGTTGGGAAGCACGCCCCAATCGCCGGTGAACGAGGCGGCACCGCGTGGGTGGCGCGCCCGCAAGGGTAGGGAGGCTGTTACGGCTGCTCGTCTTTAGCGCTTGAGGCTGACCGCTGCTTGGGAAGTTGGTTTCTGACCACGATCGGTGACGGCAAATGTGGACGAGCCCTCTGCTGGTCGGGGCCTGCGACGGTAAACGCTAGAACGACGTGGTGTGCCTGTTCCTCGCCGGCGGGAACCCCGGCAGACCCCGACATACATTCAGTCGCGCACCCGAGCGCACCAGCAAAGCGCGAACGCAGCGACGCCGCCGATCAGCACGAATGGCTCGATGCCGAGCAGCACGGTGCTGCTGCTCCCGCCACCTGCGAGCAACAGACCCGCGAATAGTGGACCGACTACCGAGCCCAGCCGTCCGATGGCAATGGCACCGCCGACCCCAGAGGCCCGGATCGGGCGGGCGTAGTAGAGCGGGGCCAGTGCATAAAGCGCGAGTTGCGCCCCGACGATGAACACGCCCGCAGCCGCGGCGGCGAGCAGCACGGGAGCGTAGAGATGCCGGGCGACACCTGCGGCAGCGAGCGCCGCGGCAATAGCCAGATAGGTTACGGCGACGCCGGTCCGGCGCCAGGTACCCGACTGCAGAGTACCGACGACATAACTGCCGAAGATGCCGCAGACGCCAAAGACGATTTGGATCCCGCTGGCCTGCGTGTCGCTGAACCCTGACCGTACCACCAGCGAAGGCAGCCAGTTGAGCATCAGCAGCAGGATGAGCTGGGTGAAGAAGAATGCCACCCACAGCAGCAGCGTCGCGCGTGCGCGACCGGCGCCGAAAAGCACCCTCGCGAGCGAGTCCGGCTGTCGCGCGGGAGCGGGTCGGGAAGGAGGCTTCACCGGCGGAGGCGAAACCGCCAGGACGGTGGACGGCAATGCGCCCGCTGCGATCTCGCTTGAGGCCGGCTCGGGCTCGCGTATGGCCCAGATCGCCGCCAGCCCCGCCGCGAGCGGCGCCACGCCGCCGATGACAAAAATCGTGCGCCAGCCCCAGCCGATGCCGTTGCCGAGCGACGTGACGCTGGCGAGTGTGCCGCCGATCGGGAAGCCCGCCATGAGCCAGGAGACCCAGCGGTGGCGCCGCTCGGGCGCCACCGACTCTGAGGCCAGCGTGATGAAATTGGGTATGGCGCTTCCGAGACCGAGCCCTGCGAGAATACGCGTGATGAACAACCCGGCAACGGTGGTCGAGACGACAGTCGCGAGCGAGCAGACGCCGATCAGCAGTAGCGAGGCGATCAGCGCCCATTTGCGCCCCATGCGATCGGCGAGCCGTCCGCCGAGAGTGCTGCCGATGGTCTGACCGAGCGTGCCGCCGCTGAACAGCCAGCCCGCAACTGCTGCGGTGAGGGCAAACTCGCGGATCACCGGCGGCCCGGCCACGCCCATGGCCTGCGTGTCGAAGCCGTCGACCAGAGCGCCGATGCCGCAGAGCCCGAGTGTCAGAGTCACCCGGTACGTGAGCCTCAGGCTCGCCGCTCGTACGCTGTCGGCCTCAACGACCATTCCCGGCCCCACCATTTCTCGACCCAACTATCGGACTGCCCGCAGCGACCCGTGACTATTCGAGCTTGAAGATGCGCTGAGCGTTTTCGGCGAGCAACTTGCGCTTGTCGCTGTCCGCAAGGGGCAACGCATCGATGGTCTGACGCGTCGCCATGCTCTCATAGGGATAGTCGGCGGCGTACATGACGTTGTCGCTTCCCAACGCCTGGAGCAGGAACATCACCGGCCGAGTGAAGTTCTGCCCGCTCGTGGTGAAGCGGAAGTGCTCGTGGATGTACTCACTCGGCGCCCGAGAAAGGCGCGGTACCAGGCCTCGATCATCGACGCTCACGAAGAATGCGTGCCGGTCGTCGATACGCTCGAGACATAGCGGCAGGCCCTCCCCGGCGTGCCCCAGGACGATGACGAGGTGAGGGTAGCGGTCGAATACCCCCGCCATGATCAGACGCAAGGCATGCAGGCTCGTCTCGGCGGCAAACCCCCAGGTCGCGGTCTCCAACGCATGCGGCAGGTAGGGCTGGATCATCTGCGGCGAAGGGGTGTTGGGATGCAGGTACAGAGGCACGCGCCACTGGTTCAGCACTTCGAGGATGGGTGCAAATTTCGGCTCATCCAGATATTCACCGCGGGTGTGCGAGTTGATCAGCGCGCCCTTGAATCCCAGCTGTCCGATCGCGCGCTCGAGCTCGCGCGCGGCCGCGTCCGGGGCCTGTGGAGCGCAGGCGGCGAGAGCATCGAAGCGGTCACGGTGCTGCCGCACGGCTTCCGCCATGCGATCATTGGTCAGCTGCGCCAGCGCGACGGCTTCGCTGGCCGGCAGGTGTTGCACGCCGGGGGAGGTGATCGACAGCAACTGCTTGCGGATCCCGTGAGCGTCCATCTCCGAGAGGCGGAAATCCCCCAGATCGGAGAGGCGCCTGAGCAGCAGATTCGAGCCGGCACTGCCGTTGAAGTAGCCGCCCGTCAAGCGGCGAAAGCCGAGCTCCATCGGATCGTTTTGCTCCAGCGCGCGCCTGCAAGCCTCGAGTAACTCGGGCGGAGCGTAGGCTTCCTCGACGCAGATACGATCGAACTGCTTGGCGTTACAGGTGGTCGGCATGGTGGGTAAGGTGCGAAGTACAACCCGCATTCAAACAACTCGCGGGACTGCCCGAGCGAGGGCCGGCCTCGTTGTTGAGAGCGTTCAGCGCGCACGCAGAATCGGGTTGCCCGACAACTGGCTGGATCGACCCGGCACCTCTCTCGAGCAGCTTTCTGGTCCCGTTACCTGGGGGCGGCATCTTCCGCGGCGGGACGGTGATTGCGAGCGCAAAGATCGGGCCGACTCCGACTATCTCAGGCTGGAATGGGGCCGGGCAGGTCCGGGCGTGGAATCGGGTGGATGGCCCGCTCGAGCCTTTTGCCGATTCGCCGGTTCGCGATCTCTAGGTCGTACTGCGACTGCAGATTCAGCCACAGCTGCGCGGATGTGCCGAAGTACCGCGACAGACGCAACGCCATCTCGGCCGTAACTGCACGGCGACGGCGTGCAATCTCGTTGATCGACGGCGCGGTCACCCCCAGCTCTTTCGCGAGCTTGTACGAGCTCAGGTTCAGCGGTTGCATGAAGTCGTGAAGCAGGATGTCCCCCGGATGTACGGGCCGCAGTTTCTTCGTTGCCATGATCGATCCTCCTGCACGCGCCTCAGTGATAATCGACGATCTCGACGTCGAACGCATCGCCATCCGTCCATGTGAAGCAG
>JASHSR010000093.1 GCA_030038645.1 Gammaproteobacteria bacterium | reverse complement strand
GAAAGCTGGGTAACTCGAGCCTGACGGTCGGTCCGCTGGCTCTCGGGGGAAACGTCTTCGGGTGGACGGCCGACGAGGCGACCTCCTTCAAGGTGCTCGACACCTTCGTGGCGTCGGGGCTCAATCTGATCGACACGGCGGACGCCTACTCACGCTGGATTCCCGGGCATCGCGGCGGAGAGTCCGAGACGATCATCGGCAACTGGATCAAGAGCCGGCGCAATCGCGCACAGGTGGTCATCGCGACCAAGGTGGGCGTCGAGATGGGGCCCGGCGAGCAGGGCTTATCCCGCGCGTACATCCTGCGCGCGGTCGACCGCTCGCTGCAGCGCCTCCAAACCGACTACATCGATCTGTACCAGTCGCATCGCGACGACTCCCAGACTCCGCTCGAGGAGACGCTCGGCGCCTACGGCGAGCTCATCAAGCAGGGCAAGGTGCGCGCGATCGGCGCGTCCAACTACACCGCCGAGCGGCTGCGCGCCGCGCTCGAGGTGAGCGCATCGCGCGGGCTGCCGCGCTACGAGAGCCTGCAGCCGTGCTACAACTTGTACGACCGCAAGGCCTTCGAGGGCGAGCTCGCGGAGCTCTGCCGGCGCGAGCGCATCGGCGTCATCAGCTACTTCTCCCTCGCGAGCGGGTTTCTCACGGGCAAGTACCGCTCCGAGGCCGACCTCGCCAACCGGGCCCGCGCCTACCGCGTGAAGGACATGCTGAACGAGCGCGGGTTGCGCATCCTGCGCGCGCTCGATGCCGTCTCGCGCGCGGCCGGCGCGACGCCGGCGCAGGTGTCGCTTGCCTGGCTCATCGCGCGCGGCGTGACGGCGCCCATCGCGAGCGCGACCAGTGTCGAGCAATTGCAGGAGCTCGTCGGCGCCACACGGCTCGAGCTCGGCTCGGATGCTCTGAAGACGCTCGACGAGGCGAGTGCGGAGTGATCGCGGGGCGCGACCGCACGGCGTGACTTCGCGGCGCGACCGTACGGCGCGACTGCGCGGCGTGACGCAGCGGCGATGCGCGGCGCTCAGGAGTGCCGCGACGCGAGCAGCGCGAGCTCCGGCGGCATGGGCGTCACGTCGATCTCGACGTTGAGGCAGGTCGGCCGTCCGCTCGCGAAGGCTTGGCGGATGGCCGGCCCGAGCTCCTTCGCATCCACGATGCGCCGCCCCTCGCACCCGAGCGCCACGGCAACCTCGTCGTACCGCGCACCGGAGAGCTGCGTGCCCGTGACCGGATTGCCGATCATCTCCTGAAAGTGCTGCGACGCGGCCCAGCTGCGGTTGTTCATGACGACCACCACGACCGGCAGCCGGTGACGCGCGAGCGTATCGAACTCCGCGATCGTGAAGCCCACCGCGCCGTCGCCGGCGAGGCACAGCACGGGCCGCTTGGGATGGGCCGTCTGGGCGCCGATCGCAAGTCCCAGACCGAAGCCGACCGCACCGAGAAAGCCGTGCGTGATGTAGCTTCCGGGACGCTTCTGGCGGATCACCTCGTTCATCCAGTGATACGCCTCGGCGCCGTCGCCCACGACGATCGTGTCGTCGGCGATGTTGTCCACGATCGCCGAGACGGCCTGATAGGGATGAATCGGCGGCACGGAGCGCTGGAGCGCCTCGCTCAGCTTGGCACGCCGCGCGGCCCGAGCGTCCGTCACGGTCGTGTGCCACGCCGCGCGGTCGCGCCAGCGCTGTGCGCGTGCCGCGGCGAGCAGCGCGCGCAGCGTCTCGCGCGAATCCGCCGGAATCGCGACGGCCACGTCGCGGAGCTTCCCGATCTCCTTCGGGTCCACCTCGACGTGGATCACCTTCGCGGCGGCCGGCACCAAGCGGTCGCTCGCGCCGAGCGTGAACAGCCCGAAGCGCACGCCGAGCGCCAGCGCCACATCGGGCCTCGAGCCCGGCGCGGAGAGGTCCGCGAGCTTGTGGAAGGTGCCGCCGTAGAGCGGATGATCGCTCGGCAGCAGGCCGTGCGCCTGGAAGTCCGAGAAGACCGGAATCCCGGTGAGCTCGGCGAAGGCGCGCAGCTCCTCGGCGCAGTCGGCCTGCCACGCGCCGGCGCCCGCCAGGATGATCGGCCGCTCCGCCTCCGCGAGCAGCCGCAGGGCCGCCTCGATCCGATCTGCCGAGGGCGCGGGACGCGCATCCACGGCGATCGTCTCCGGAATGCGCACCGCGCTCTCATCGAGGGTCGCCGTGAGCACGTCCATCGGCATGTCGAGGAGCACGGGCCCGGTCGGCGGCGACGTGGCAATGCGCACGGCGTGCGCGACCAGGCGGGGTATCTGCGCCGGAACCGTGATCGCGTGAGCCCATTTGGTGATCGGACGGGCGATCGCGACCTGATCGATGCCGGCCTGCAGCGTGTTGGTCTCGGCGTCGCGCAGCGCCGCGGACCCGCTGATGTAGAGCACGGGCGTGCGGTCGAGGTATGCGTTGGCGAGCGAGGTGATGCAGTTCGTGAACCCCGGCCCCGCCGTGACCAGCGCGACGCCGAGCCGCCTCGATGCGCGCGCGTACCCCTCCGCCGCGTGGCCGGCCGCGACCTCGTGCCGTGTGTCGACGATCGGGATCCTCCGGGCGGCGCACGCCTGGAAGATCGTCTCGAGGTGGGCCCCGTGCAATCCGAAGACCGTCTCGACCCCCGCACGGGCCAGCGTGCGGACGAGCAGCTCTCCACCGGTGACCTGCGCCATATCGACTCTCCAAATATGTGCTATCCGCCAATGCGATAGGGGATGGGCGAGGCCCCATGCTACATTCTGCCGGTCCCTACCTGAAGCAGGCTGGAATCCGTTCAATGGCCCTCACCAACATCGAGATCGCGCAGGCTGCCAAGATGCGGCCCATCGTCGCCGTCGCGAAGGACCGCCTCGGCATTCCCGAGGAGAGCCTCTCTCCTTACGGGCGCTACAAGGCGAAGATCTCGCTCGATTACATCAACACGCTGAGGGATCGCCCGAACGGCAAGCTCATCGTCGTCACCGCGATCTCCCCGACGCCCGCCGGCGAGGGCAAGACGACGACCACCGTCGGTCTGGGCGATGCGCTCAATCGCCTCGGCAAGCGCACCATCATCTGCCTGCGCGAGCCCGCGCTCGGCCCGGTCTTCGGCGTGAAGGGCGGCGCGGCGGGCGGGGGCTACTCGCAGGTCGTGCCCATGGAGGACATCAACCTGCACTTCACGAGCGACTTCGCCGCGATTGCGGCCGCCAACAACCTGCTCGCCGCGCTCGTCGACAATCACATCCACCATGGCAACGCGCTCGGCTTCGACGTGCGGCGGATCGCCTGGCGCCGGGTGGTGGACATGAACGACCGCGCCCTGCGCGACATCGTGGTGGCGCTCGGCGGGCCGGCGAACGGCTATCCGCGCCAGGACGGATTCGATATCGTCGTCGCCTCGGAGGTGATGGCGATCTTCTGCCTCGCGACGGGCATCAGCGACCTGAAGGAGCGGCTCGGCAAGATCGTGGTGGGGTACACGGCCGACCAAAAGCCGATTCGCGCGCGCGACCTCAATGCGCAGGGCGCGAT
>JASHSR010000092.1 GCA_030038645.1 Gammaproteobacteria bacterium | reverse complement strand
GGCGGCGCGCGCCTCGCTCAGAAGCAGCTCCCGCAGCTGCTCCGTCAGCCGCCCGACCTCCTTCAGCTCGATGAGCCTTCTCGCGCGGCGGAACGCCTGCTCGAAGCGCTCGTCGTCGAACGGCTTCACGAGATAGTCGACCGCGGCCACCTGGAAGGCTTCGAGGGCATAGCGGTCGTAAGCCGTGACGAATATCGTGGGCGGCATGCTCTCCGGACCGACGGTGCGCACCACCTCGATTCCCGTGCGCCCCGGCATCTGTACGTCGAGAAAGACGAGGTCGGGCCGCAGGGAGTGAATCGCCTCGACGGCGTTCTGGCCGTTCTCGGCGATGCCGGCGATCTCGACGCCGCCTTCCTTTCTCAACAGGTCTTCCAGCCGCTGCCGGGCGAGCTCCTCATCGTCCGCGATGAGCACGCGAAGCACCCGCGAATCCGGCATGCCTAGGCTTCGGCCGCGACGGCCGCTATCCGCAGATCGGCTTGGGTGTGATAGGGGATGGAGACTTCGGCGATCAGTCCGCCGCCGTCGGCCGAGCGGAGCGTGAGGCTCTGATCGGAGCCGTAGAGCTGCGCGAGCCGCAGGCGCGTGTTGCGCAGCCCGACCCCTTCCGTCGCCGGAGTCTTGCCCCCCGGCAGGCCCGGTCCGTTGTCGTGAACGCTGAGCACCACGCGCTCGCCCACGCGCTGCGCGCGGATCTCGATGCGCCCCGCGCCGACCGTCTTGCTGACGCCGTGCTTGACGGCGTTCTCGACGAGCGGCTGCAGGATGAGATTCGGAACCAGCGCGGCGCTTACCTCCGGATCGGCATGCATCCGCACGTGCAGCCGCCCCTGGAAGCGGATCTGCATCACCTCGAGATAGCGGTCGATGAAGGTGATCTCGCGCTGCAGCGGCACTTCGGGCTCGTCGGCCTCATCGAGCGAGGTGCGCAGCAGCTCGGAGAGGCGCGCGATCATGCGGCGCACGCCCCGCGGATCGCGCTCGACCAGCGCGGAGACCGCGTTCAGCGTGTTGAACAGGAAGTGCGGATTGAGCTGCGTGCGCAGCGCCGAGAGCCGCGCGTCGGCGAGCTGCGCTTGCAGCTGCGCCGCCTGCGCCTTGAGGTTGATCGCCTCCTCGCGCCGTACCCGGTAGTTGAGGAAATAGTTGCGCGCGAATCCCGCCGCGAGCACCGCCGCGTAGACGAGGAACTCGTTGATGAACCAGAGGGACCTCAAGCGCGCGAGCGCGATGAACTCGGGCGAGAGGGGTGTCGGGGAGTAGTAGAAAGTGCGCCGGAAGAAGCTATCCGCAATGTCGACGCCGATGGCGATCAGGAGCCCCAGGACGACGTACATGACCCACATCGGCCAGCCGGAGCGCTCGATCGTGAAGCGGCTCGTCAGGCGGAAGATCGGCACGGTGATCACCGCCCAGAGATAGGCGGTTGCGAAGCCGAGCAGCACCGGGGCGGCGGGGAAGATCGGCTGCCACGGCCCGCGCAGGGCCTGGGGCTCGATCATCCGGTTCGCGGTCGTGAGGACGCCGATGAGCGACCAGAATGCGAGGATCAGCAGCAGCTCGGTGCGGGTGAGCGGCGCGCGCTCGGGGTAGGAGTCGCTCGCGGCAGGGGCGGCCGCAGCCGAGGGGCCGCCGCGCAGATACGCGTCGACCTCGTTGGAGGCCGGAATTGAGGAGACCGTGCCAGGCACGCCTTTAGCATAGGCGCCTGCCGCCCCATCCTGCAAAGTCGGCGTTGTGAATGGCACCCCGGACATTACGAGATGCGGGCCTTGTGCAATGACCGGTCCCGGCCAGACCGCCCGAGCCGCCCTCTCAGTCCCCCGCGGGCACGATCGTCGGCACCTCGCTGGTCGGATCGTAGACACGGGTGACATCGAGCTTGCGCACGCGCCCGTCGCTCGCGACATCGATGGTCTCGATCAGCCGCTTGCCGTCATCGGACAGCCGGAACTTCTCCGTGACGCTCGGCCCGATCTGCGGCCGGATCTCGATCCGGTACTCCTTGCCCTTCCAGCCGGACTTCTGATCCGCCACGCCGCTCGGAACGGAAACGACGCTTTTCTCACCCGGAACGTAGCTGTTCGTCGTATCGCCGTTCCACACGACGAATTCGTCCGGACGCTGCTGAATCTTGAGGTAATCGCCGCCGCTCAACAGCGATCTTTGCAGCGAGATGTCGATCGGATATCCGACGTTCGACTCGCCTTCATCCTGCATCGCCGCTCGTGACCGGCGGCGACCGGAACCCGAGCCATTGTCGCCTCCCGGCCCGCTTTCGGCTCCGGGCCCGCCGGTGCCCAAGTCCTCGTCACTGGGCGATGAAGGCCTGTGGCGCTGCCGCGGCACGATATGCTGCAACGCCACACGTGTGTCGGTGCTGAGCTGCGGATTGAGCTTCCAAGTTCCCGCGAGACTGAATCCCGCGGGGGGCTGGTCGGCGAGCTCGACACACGCGGCGAGGCTCAAAGTGACGGCCGCGACGAGGCCCAAAGCGAGGCCTCCGCGGGTACCCCGGGCGAGCCGCGCTTCGGCGCCCGCGCGCGGTCCTCCCATGAGCCGACCGCTAATGAGTCTGCCCGCCCTGAATCGCGGGCCTCGGGAATTTGCTGAAGATCGCCGCGACGTTTTGGTCGATCGATACCCGGGGATGCGCAAGCGCCTCCCGAGTGATATAGCTGGCGGCCGATCCGCTCCAGATTGCATCGTGGGTCTTTGCGTCGATGACGTCGATCGTGAGTGTACCCTCAGAGTAGGTGTCGATGTCGCCCCAGCCGCCATATCCCCACGGCCCCGGTCCCCACCATCCCGGTCCCCAACCCGGACCGCCCCAGCCCGGTCCCCATCCAGGTCCCCAGCCGTAGCCCCATCCGTAGCCCCATCCCCACCCCGGGCCCCAGGAGCCCTGGACCTTGTCCCGCACGGTCGTGCGGAAATTGATGAGCAGAGCCGGATGATCGCTCTTCGTGTAGCCGCGCGCCTGCATCTGCCGGTCTACGGCATCCTCGAGGTCCCGCGTGGTGAGGGAGCGGTAGTTGCCCCGATCGGTGCTCGGCTGCTTGACGTAGTTGTACGTCGTGTACAGCTCGAGGTTCAGGCCCGGGGCACTCTGAGTTCGAACTTGCGGCGCGGTCTCGCAGCTCGCGAGCAGCCCCGCCAACGCCGCCGCCGCCAATGCCTTCCGTAAGGTTAGCCGCTTCATGGTCGTCACGTCCGCCGACACCATCATAACGCCGCGGCTCCCGGGCGGTTGACGAATCGAGCCTCTGCGGCCCACGCGGTGCGCCGCGCGCCTGCCTGCGCTACACCCCCGCGCCTCCGCACCTGCGCACGCTCCGCCCCCGCCCCCGCGCCTCCGCGCGCTACGCCGCCGCGCCCCGCGCCGCGTCAGCCCCGGGCGGATCGGGGCAGTAACAGCCGTTCCAGGGCATCGAACAGACCCTGCACGATGAGCGCGAGCAGCGCCGCCGGTACCGCTCCCTCGAGGATCAGGCCGAAATCGTTGAGACGGATGCCCGTGAGGATCGGCTGCCCGTAGCCTCCCGCGCCGATCAGCGCGCCGAGCGTGGCGGTGCCGATGTTGATGACCGCGGCGGTCTTGATCCCGGCGAGGATGGAGCGGGTGGCGAGGGGCAGCTCCACGAGGCGCAGCCGCGCGCTCTCGGAGAGTCCGAGCGCGATGGCCGACTCGCGTATCGGTGTCGCGATGGCGAGCAGTCCCGAGCAGGTGTTGCGAATGATGGGCAGCAGGCTGTAGAGGAACAGGGCGAGCACGGCGGGAGCGAAGCCGATGCCGAGCAGGGGGATCATGAAGACGAGCAGCGCGAGCGACGGCACCGTTTGAATGATGCCCGCGCTGCCGAGCACGATGCGCGCGAGCCCCGGGCGCCGCGCGGAGAGGATCCCGAGCGGCACAGCGATCAACACTGCCGCCGCGAGCGACACGCCCGTGAGCAGCAGCTGCTGCACCGTGTACTGCGCGAGCAGCGCGAGGCGCGAGGGATTGCGCGCCGGCGCCGTGGACCCGGTGAGGCGGTTCACGAAATCCCGCGCGACGGCGGTGGCGGAACGGCCGTCGAGGGCCACTTGCGCATTCATGCGCGCCATCGCTGCAACGTCGATCTTGCCGTCGAGCAGGCCGAGCGCGCGGCGCACGCGCGGCGGCAGATCGGTGCGCGCGAGCAGAATCGCCGAGTAGTGCGGGAAGAAATGCCGGTCGTCTCGGAGGACGGTGAGTCGATAGCGCTCGATCTCGGGATCGGTGGAGTAGAGGTCCGTCACGTCGATGTCGCCGCGCGCGAGCGCGCGGTACGCCAGCTCGTGCTCGAGCCCTCGCACGTCGGTTTGGGGCAGGCGGTAATAGCGCTCGAGGCCCGGCCAGCCGTCGGCGCGGCTCATGAATTCGCTCGAGAAGCCGAAGCGCAGCTGCGGGGCGGCGCTGAGATCGCTGATCCGCGATATCCCGAGCCGCTTCGCCACGTCCGCGCGCATCCCGAGCACATAGGTGTCGTCGAAGCCCAGGCGCGCCGCGACGACGAGACCCGCACGCGCGAGCCGATCGGCCTCGATGTGCTTTGCCACCCCTGGCGATAGCGCACCCGGCCCGGCCATCCTGGTCGGTCGCTCGCCGCCGCGCGGCTCGCCCGGAGCCGGCAGCAGCTCCTGGTACAGCGTGCCCGTGTATTCCGGGTAGATGTCGATCTCTCCGTGGAGTAACGCGTCGTACAGCACACGGCTTCCTCCGAGCTCGCGGCGGTGCTCCGCTGAGACGCCCTCCCGCTGCAGAGTCTGCGTGACGATCTCGCCCAAGATCACCGACTCGGTGAACGCCTTGGACCCCACGACCACCGGCGCGCCCGGCGCCGCCGCGCGAGCCACCGGCAGAATCGCCGCGGCAGCGATGAGGCACCTCGAGACCGCGCGCAGCCTCACGGCCGCGGCCCCCCGCCCG
>JASHSR010000009.1 GCA_030038645.1 Gammaproteobacteria bacterium | reverse complement strand
TTTTATGCGCTCTGGCTTCATGCGCGCGCAGGAGAGAGCCGGGTCGTTGCACTCCTCGCGCCGGAGGCCGTCAGCTCTGATCTGAGGACGGAAAGGCAGTTCGCGCGCGACATCAAGGCACTCTTGTCACGGCGCCGTGCGAAGCTCGCCTCGCCTGTTCCAGGCCGCACCCAGTAACCTGACTGAGTGGCGTACGTCGAATGCAGGTGCTGAGTGCCCAATCCGACGTGCATTACGCAGCGGTGATACGTCCGTACGCCGGCGGCGGCTGTTCCGTAACCTACTGATTTATGGTGGGCGGTACTGGGATCGAACCAGTGGCCCCTGCCGTGTGAAAGCAGTGCTCTACCGCTGAGCTAACCGCCCGCCCGCGGGTGGACGCGGAAGTCTAAGCGTCTGCTCGCCTCGAGGCAATGCGCGCGCGTGCCTCGCGTTCCGCCCTCTCGGCGGCAGGACCTTCCGTGCTCACCTGTAACGATATCCAGGTGCGCGAGACTGCCCGATTGGCGGATCACCGGGGCGGGCGCTACGCTGCATGAACGGTGTCCTGATCGAGCGCCCCGCTCCATGCGACGTACCTTCATCCTCGTCGGCTTCGGTCTCGGTCTTCTCTCCAGCGCCGCGATGGCGAAAGCGCCTGCGCCACGCAGCGATGTTTCG
This sequence comes from Gammaproteobacteria bacterium, assembly GCA_030038645.1. GTDB lineage: Bacteria > Pseudomonadota > Gammaproteobacteria > Steroidobacterales > Steroidobacteraceae > JASHUC01. The sequence goes on along the minus strand of JASHSR010000009.1, from coordinate 2,316 downwards.
TCGATCGATACCGGACATCCTCCGCCCGCGATGCCACCGGCAACGCCGCGCGATGAGGTCACCGACACTTACCATGGCGTGGTCGTGCACGATCCCTATCGATGGCTGGAGGAGGCCGATGCGCCGGCGGTGAAGCGTTGGATCGATGCGCAAAACGCCTACACCGAACAGACGATGGATGGCTTCAAGGATGCCAGGGCGATCGCCGTACGCGTCGGCAAGCTGGCGCTGACCTCGACCGAGCAATCCAGCCCGGAAATCGCCGGCCACAGGTTGTTCTACATGCGCCAGACTCCGCCACAGCCGCAGGCGGTGCTCGTCGCGCAGGGCTGGCCGCACGGTGCCCCCAAGGTGCTGGTCGATCCCAACACCGCGCACGGCAGCGTCGCGATCACCGGCTACTGGCCTTCCCCCGACGGCAGGTACGTCGCCTACGGCACCGCGGAGGGTGGCAACGAAGCGACTACGATCCGCTTCGTCGATGTCGACAGCGGCAAGACGCTCGCCGATGCGTTGCCGTACGCCGGCGGCGGTACGACGCCCCAGGCGCTCGTGTGGGATGCCGGCGGCAACGGTGTGACCTACGTGCGCCTGCCGTTGCCCGGCACGGTTCCTGTCGATCAATCGCAGTTCAACGCAGCGCTGTATCACCACGAGCTCGGGACAGGAGCCGGGGATGACTCACTGGAATTCGGGAAGGATCTATCGCCGGTCGCCGAATACACGCTGCTCGGCTCGGCGAACGGACAGCATGCGGTAGCGCTGCTGCACTACGGCGACGGCAATCCCGATGCGATCTATCTACGCAGCGGCGCTGGCGACTGGAAGCTTGCGCTCGGCACTGCCGCCGACGTGCGCGCGGCGAGTGAAGTCGGCGACGGGGCGGCATGGGACGGCGATCGGTTGCTCGTGATCGCTTATGGAGATGCGCCGCGCGGTAAGCTCCTCGCGCTGTCCGCCGGCGGCAAGTCCACGCTGCTGGTCAAGCAAGGCGAGTGGGCCATGCACGCGGTGGCGCCGATCAAGGACGGATTCCTGATCACCGAAGTGCGCGGACCCAGCTGGCGGGTGCAACAATACGCAGCAGACGGCAAGCTCCTGCGCACGGTGCCGCTGCCGAAGAGCGGCATCGGCGTCGGCACCATTGCGAGCAGCGCGGATTCCGATCACGCACTGATCAGCTATTCGGGGTGGACGGTTCCCTCGCGCTGGGCGGAGTACGACGCTACGCGGGGCATATTGGAAACCGTATTCGACGTTGAGCCCGCCGCGGATTATTCGGGCATCGTCAGCTATCGACTCGAAGCCACGTCCAAGGACGGGACCCGGGTTCCGGTTACTGTGCTCGCGATGAAGGGTGTGAAGCCCGATGGCAGGCGTCCGGCGATCCTGTACGGCTACGGCGGCTATGGCATCACCGTGGCGCCGCGCTTCGTCGGCCCGAATCTCGCTTGGCTGGAGCGCGGCGGCGTGTACGCCGTGGCGAATATCCGCGGTGGCGGCGAGTACGGCGAGGGCTGGCACGCAGACGGAATGCTCGGCAAGAAGCAGAACGATTTCGATGATTTCTACGCCGCGGCGCAGGCACTGATCGCCCATCATTGGACCGACCGGGCGCATCTCGGCATCCTCGGCGGCTCCAACGGCGGACTGCTCATGGGCGCGGCACTGACCCAGCATCCGGCCGAGTACCGCGCGGTCGTGTCGGAGGTCGGCATCTACGACATGCTTCGCTCGGAACGGTCGCCGAACGGGCGCTACAACGTCAGCGAATACGGCACGGTGAGGCAGGCCGCGGACTTCAAGTGGCTGTATGCGTACTCGCCGCTGCAGCACGTGCGGAAGGGCACGGCCTATCCGGCCGTGCTGCTCATTACCGGTGTCAACGATCCGCGCGTTGCGCCCTGGCAGTCGCGCAAGTTCGCGGCGGCATTGCAGGCGGCGACCACGTCGCAGCGTCCAATCCTGTTGCTGACGCGCATGAACGAAGGTCACGGCGTGACCGCATCCTTCAGCCAGCGCGTCGGCAATACGGCCGCGGCGCTGGGCTTCTTCGCGCAGGAGCTGGGCTTGCCGGCGGAGTGATTCGCGCCGCGACCGGGGGATGATGCTAGCATCTGCGCCTCCATGACCGTCGTCACACGCTTTGCCCCGAGCCCGACCGGGATGCTGCACATCGGAGGGGCGCGCACCGCGCTCTTCAGCTGGCTGTATGCCCGACACAACGGCGGCCGCTTCGTCCTGCGCGTCGAGGACACGGACCGGGAACGCTCCACCGAGGAGGCCGTCGGAGTGATCCTGGATGGGATGCAGTGG
>JASHSR010000091.1 GCA_030038645.1 Gammaproteobacteria bacterium | reverse complement strand
CCGGACGGCTTGATGACGTAGCGCTCCGGGTTCCCCCTCACGTAGGCGATCGCCTCGTCGAAGTCGTCGCACTCCCGGTACGGCAGGATGTTGATGCCGGCCTTCTTGAGCTCCTCCTGGCCGAACGAGCGGTCGTCCTCCAGGCGGTCCGTGTAGGCCGTGCCGCCGACCACCAGCTTGCCGTTACGGCGCAGCTCCTGGGCGACCGCGCCCTGGCCGAGCGTGTCGTCGAAGACGATCACATCCGCCCAGTCGACCTCCCGCTCCCAGTCGCCGACCTTCGCAACGAACCCATCGGCGATGTCGCGGTCTTTCTCATCGCGGATGTAGTACTTCACCTCGTGTCCCTCCTTCGCGACCTGCCAGGCGATGTCGCTGATGAGGCCGATGAAGGAGACGAACAGGAACTTTCGATGCTCGGAATTCACGCCCGTACCCGGGTTTCGTCCCGCGACTATGCATCAGCGCGCTTGGGTTTGCGAGATGCGCGAAGCCGTCGCCGTATTCGGATATCTTAGGAAGGCGCGCCATGTGGCGGCGAGTGCCCGAGGAGACCTTGTGAGACGCAACTTCGGCTCCATGAGCCTGATCGCTGCGAGCGCCGCCTTGGTGGCCGCGCTCGCTCTCTGCAGCGCGACCGACGGATATGCGCAGTCGCCGGCCCCGAGCACGCAGCCGCGCATGCTGCGTCCGGGCGAAGGACCGGTCCCGCTTCCGGGCACGCCGTCGACCGCGAGCTTCGCGCTCTCGAGCTCCGACTTCACCGACGGCGGGACGATGCATCGAAGGCAGGTGAACCGCCGCTGCGGCGGTGAGGACCTCTCTCCGGCGCTCGAGTGGCGCAACCCGCCGGCCGGCACGGAGAGCTTCGCGCTCCTGCTACACGATCCGGATGCGCCGCAAGCCGAGGGCTTCTGGCACTGGATCGTGTACGACATCCCGGCCACCGTGAGCTCGCTGCCCGCCGGAGCGGGCGACGTGCGCAAGAAGCTCATGCCCGAGGGCGCGATCCAAGGCCGCTCGGATTTCGGCACGGTGGGCTACGGCGGCCCGTGCCCGCCTCCAGGCAAGCCCCACAGCTACTATTTCCGCCTGTACGCGCTTCCGGTGGCGAGACTCAACGTGCCGCCCGACGCGACGGCGACCATCATCGCCTCGTACGCGGACGCCACCGCGCTCGGCCGGGCACAGCTCGTCGTGAGATACGGGCACTGAGCATTGCGTGTCGCCGGGGCTTGCGATGCGCATCGTCGGGCTCATCTCCGACACCCATGGCCTGCTGCGGCCCGAGGCCAAGCACGCGCTCGCCGGCGTCGATCTCATCGTCCACGCGGGCGACATCGGAGCGCCGGAGGTGCTCGAGGAGCTCCGCGCGCTCGCGCCCGTCCGGGCGGTCCGCGGGAACAACGACCATGGGCCGTGGACTCGCGGCCTTCCCGAGACGGAGGCGCTCGAGCTCGAGGGAGCGAGCCTTTACGTGCTGCACGACCTCAAGACGCTCGACCTGGACCCCGCGGCGGGCGGCTTCACGGTGGTCGTAGCGGGGCATTCGCACCGGCCCGCGATGCACACGAAGGAGGGTGTCCTCTACATCAATCCAGGCAGCGCCGGCCCGCGGCGATTCAGCCTTCCCGTCGCCGTCGGGTTCCTCGAGATCGCCTCGGGCGCGGCCCGGGGACGGATTCAGGAGATCCTGTGAGCGCGAGAGCCGGCGGGTGTCGGGCCCGGCCGCCGCCCGGCAAGGTGTGCGCTGGCACATTGCCGCCGCTACGGCGCTGAGAGTAGGCTCCGCGCCATGCTGCAGAAGCCCCGACCATCCGCTCGTCCGGCCGTGGAGCGACGCCAGGCCCTCTGGCCGTGGCTGTTGATGCCGCTCGCGGCGCTCGCCATGTTCTTCGCGCTGAGAACCGTGCGGCATTCCACGGAGAGCGGCCAGCTGGGCCAGGGGACCGAAGTGCCCGGCGACACCTCCGCCCAGTGACGCGTCCTCGTCCTCCCCGAGTCGGCTTCGTGAGCCTCGGGTGTCCCAAGGCGCTCGTGGATTCCGAGCGCATCCTCACCGGCTTGCGCGCGGAGGGCTACGACATCGCGCCCACCTACCGCGACGCCGATGTCGTCGTGGTGAACACGTGCGGCTTCATCGATGCGGCGATCGATGAGTCGCTGGATGCCATCGGCGAGGCCCTGGCGCAGAACGGCCGCGTCATCGTCACGGGCTGCCTCGGCGCGCGGCCCGAGCGGATCCTCGAGCGCCACCCGCAGGTGCTCAAGATCACCGGGCCCCAAGCCTACGAGGACGTGATGGGCGCCGTGCACGAGCACCTTCCGCCACGCCACGATCCGTTTCTGGACTTGGTGCCGCCTCAGGGGATCCGTCTCACGCCACGGCACTACGCGTACCTCAAGATCTCCGAGGGCTGCAACAATCGCTGCAGCTTCTGCATCATCCCGAGCTTGAGGGGCCGGCTCGCGAGCCGGCCCATCGACGAGGTCCTGCGCGAGGCCGAGCGGCTCGCCGCGGCGGGCGTGAAGGAGCTGCTCGTCATCTCCCAGGACACCAGCGCGTACGGCACGGACCTGCGCCACGCCGAGGCCAGCTGGCGCGGCGAGCGTTACGCCGCTCGCTTCATCGATCTGGCGCGCGCGCTCGGCTCGCTCGGGATTTGGGTGCGCCTGCATTACGTGTATCCCTATCCGCACGTCGATGCCGTGATCGAGCTCATGGCCGAGCGGCGCGTGCTGCCGTACCTCGACGTTCCGTTCCAGCACGGCAGCCCGAGCGTGCTGAAGCGCATGCGCCGGCCGGCGCATGCCGAGAACACGCTCGCGCGCATTCGCGCCTGGCGCGCGCAGTGCCCCGATCTCACCATCCGCAGCACGTTCATCGTCGGCTTCCCGGGCGAGACGGAGGCCGAGTTCGCGGAGCTGCTCGCCTGGCTCGACGAGGCCGAGCTCGACCGCGTGGGCTGCTTCAAGTACTCGCCGGTCGAGGGCGCGAAGGCCAACGAGCTGGCCGGCTGGGTCGCGCCCGAGGTGCAGGCGGAGCGCTACGAGCGCTTCATGGAGCGCGCGCGGGCGATCAGCGCCCGGCGGCTCGCGGCCCGAGTCGGCAAGACCATCGAGGTGCTGGTCGACCAGGTCGACCAAGAGGGCGCAGTGGCACGCAGCTGGGCCGACGCGCCGGAGATCGACGGTGTGGTGCGGGTTCGCAGCGGAGGGAAGCCGTTGCGGCCGGGCGACCTGACGCAGGTGGAGGTAACCGGCGCGGGCGAGTACGACCTCGAGGCGCGGCTCACCGCGCCGCCGGTCACCGCCCCGCGAGCGCGCGCAGCGCCTTCGGCGTGATCAGCCACTCG
>JASHSR010000090.1 GCA_030038645.1 Gammaproteobacteria bacterium | reverse complement strand
ACTTGCGCACGCTCCCCTCGAGCACGTGGCTCACCCCGAGCTGGCGTGCGATGGCCTTCACATCGGCCGCCTTGCCCTTGAACGTGAAGGCGGTATTGCGCGCAATGACCAGCAGCGCCGAGACCTTCGAGAGGTCGGTGATGATGTCCTCGGAGATGCCATCGGAGAAGTATTCCTGCTCGGGATCGCCGCTCATGTTGGCGAAGGGCAGGACGCAGATCGAGACACCGCGCACCGGCTGCGCTCGTGCGTGGGCCGCCTCTTGTGTCCCTGCGGCCGACTCACGCGCCGGTCGGCGCTCCACCAGCGGCCTCAGCGCACGGCACAGATCGACATAGACCCGACCATCGGTCGCCCCGTCCCAGCCGTCGAGGTCGGTGGTGTGCATGGCACGGGCATCGATCGGAAGTCGTGCCTGATCGAAGCGCACGGGAACCAGAACGCCGCGATCGGCGGCCTCGCGCGCTTCTCCGCGCACCCAGCGTGAATCCACCGAGGCCGGTGTCCATACCACGATGACCGCTTTCGCCGCATCGAGCTCCTGCGCGATCTGCCGATCGAACTCTTGCCCCGGCGCAATCTCCGGGTCCCACCACACCGACCAGCCCTGCGCCTCGAGCGCGGCGACGAGCGGAGCCACCCGCGCTCGATCCACCCTCGCGTACGAGACGAAGATATCGGCCATCTCGGCTGCGACCTTTCCTTTGTTCCGTGCTACCGGACCGACAACGAGCCCGAGGTCACGATGTCTACTCGGACCGTGAGCAGTGCCTCGAGGTCGATCGTCATCCCGCGCAGATCGAACAGCGAAGTGTGCTCCTTAGCGTCCACCAATAGGTCGAGATCGCTGTCCTCCCGATCCTCGCCTCTAGCGGTCGAGCCAAACACGCGCACGTTTCTGACCCTCGCATTTTCGGCGATCTGTAGGATCTTGCTTCGCTGTCGGCGAAGCGCTTCCGAGGGTTTCATGATTGCCAGTCCAGTCTGCAAATTTTAGCAGACATCGGCTGACCTGCCGGCCGTTGCACGGATCGCCGCCGTTCCGTATCGTGCTGTGCACGCCGGAGCAAGTTCCGCTGACCGGTCGACGACGTGTGTGAGTCGCGGCCGCCGTGCATAAGATGTGTGTCCCAAGCGGTGCGAAGTGGAGCAGCTCGTCGGGCTCATGACCCGAAAAAATTGCAGGCTCCGTAATTTGTAAAATATTGTTATAATTCAATATATTGTTTTATATATTTCGAGTCGAATGTCCGCAACTTCATCGCTTACGGATACCATCGTCGCCACGTTCTGAGCCGGGTTGAAGCGGTGGAGCTCGAGGTTGGCCTGCGTGGCCGCCGCGAGGCCTCCGGTGCCGTACTCCCTACGCCCTGAGCGCGCGCGACACGTGGGCGTATCGATCTATCGGAGCGGGATTGTCAGAACCCGGGGCTGCAAATTAATCTCAAATCCCGCCCCCGCTTCCACAAAGTCACTCTTTTCGGTGATGGGGCGCTGGCCGCCTTTGTACAGGCGGAACTCCCACAGTAAAGAGGACTATCGTGGGCCAGTGATGAACTCTGTTTGCATGCGGCTGTCAGACGCATATAAATCAGATTGAAACTGAAAAGCGTGGGGGATGTCGGTGCCGCCGGCACAGCTGCCCCTCAAGGGTAATGGGTTTCTATCGAGGGCCGTAATCGAGCGCATGCTCAGCCACCGATATCGCCGCCATCGTGCGGCAGCTTGCCGCAATTCAAGCGAAAGTTGGCACGGCTACGAACGCGACGACAACGTGCTCTCGCGTGATTACGAAGATTTCGTGGATGACCAAATGAGCACAAAATATGCCTTCCTTCTATGGGCGGGTATCTTTCGCAAACCGGGACGAACCATACTGACCGTATCTCAGATCGTCATTGCCTTTGCGCTATTCGGCGTGCTTCAAGGCATTAAAACGGGCGTCGATTTAGCTATTGCTGCTGCGCGCGCCGATTTGCTCGACGTGCGCCCGAAAGTACGCGGCGGTAGTCCTTTGCCGCTGGCTTATCTTGATCGCATCAAGGCGCTGCCGGGAGTAAAGGTTGTGAGCCTGTTAAATGGATTTTCGGCCACGTATCAGAATCCCGCGCAGGGGCTTTATGTCCTTGCCATTGACCCCAACGATAAAGCGTGGTTGACGGAGTCACCAGAGATTTTCAAAATCAGTCCTGATAGCTTGGATGCCCTTGCGAAGAGCAGAACGGGCACGCTTGTCAGTGCGGCGCTCGAAAAGAAATACGGCTGGAAGGTTGGCGATCAGATACCGCTTTTGTCCCCACCGACTCTGCAAGCCGATGGATCGGATGTTTGGACGTTCAATGTTGTGGGCACTTACGCGATCCACGAGCTGGGGGGCTCTGGCGGCGATCTAATCGTCATCGACAACCACTATCTCGACGAGGCGCGTAGCCAAGACAGAGGCACGGTTCAGCATTTCCACGTCGTCACGACTGATCCGCGACGCGCGATCGCCGTTGCCGACGCCATTGACCACGAATTTGCCAATTCTGCAAACGAGACGAGAACGGAATCCTATCGCGAGTCGGCGCAGAGCCAGATGCAGTCGATCGGCGATCTCAACTTCACGATTCGTTCGATCGTCAGTGCCGTGTTTGTGGCTCTGCTATTTTCAACTGCGACGATGATGGCGCAGTCCATCCGCGAGCGAACAGGTGAGCTCGCGACACTCAAAGCCGTCGGATTTTCAGATCGAGCGGTATTTTCTTTGATAGCCGCCGAGTCGATGGTCGTTTGGGCAGCCGCCGCGGTACTGGGGCTGCTGTTGGCTACGATCGCATTTCCCTATGCGGCAAGGTGGGTGCCGGGCATATCAATGCCCTCGGTGGTCGTTGAAATCGGCCTGGCGATAGCGGTACTCATCGCGCTTGCCAGCGCCTCTGTACCCGCGTTTCGGGCGGCACGGCTGAATGTGGCAACGGCACTTGCGGGGCAGTAGGTGCCTATGGCCTTTATAAGGCAGTTCGTAGCTCTTCTTCGTGTGAACTTACTGAGCCTTTTTGAAAGACGGAGTCAGGCGCTCACCCTGGTGTTGGGCGTCACTTGCGCCGTTGGAGTGCTAGTCTCGATGCTCGCGATGTGGGTTGGGGCCCGTCGTCACGAAATGGCGGATGTCCGTACGGATCGCGTTGTCCTGATGTCCATCGGCGCGCCCGATGCAACGCAAAGCAGTATTTCGAAGGACCAAGCGGCGTTGATTCGCGATTTGCCTGGTATTCGGCAGGGTCCAAATCACGAGCCCATCGCGGTTTCTCAGCTGCTCGTTACAATGGAAGCGCGTGAGAGGAGTGACGGTAGGCGAATCACTTTTCCGTTGATCGGTGTGACCTCCGGGCTTGGGGATCTCATACCGGAGCTGCATCTCACGGCAGGGCGGATGTTCACGCCAGGGCTCGACGAAATGATTGCGAGCAACCTGTGCGCAAGACAGTTCTCCGGATTCGAGCTTGGCGACAAGCGGGAGATTCAAGGGATCGACTGGGTCGTGGTGGGTCGTTTCGATCAGGGTCAGGGGGAGCAGGGGTGCCTCGTGTACGCGGATGCGGGCAGTGCTTTTGCAGCATTCAGGCGCGACAGCTACAACCAAGTTACAGTGATGCTGCAATCGCCAAGCGACTATTCCGACCTTCAGAATGCAGTGAGGGCCAACCCGATGTTGCGCGTCGACACGAGGCGCGAAAGCCAAGTCATTGAAGAGCAGTACAAACGATTCAACGGGATCTTGTTCTTCACCAGCTATTTTGTGGGCACCGTGATGGCATTGGGTGCCACGCTGGGCGCCGTAAATTCCCTCTATGCGATCGTTGATGGCCGACGTCGCGAACTCGCGACGCTTCGCGCGGTCGGATTCGGATCTGGACCGATCGTCGCTTCCATGTTGTTTGAAGCGGAACTACTGGCTGTGCTGGGGGCGCTCCTTGGGGCCGCTCTGGGCTGGGTGTTCTTTGATGGTCTGTCGGCCAGCCCGTTTGGCTTCACGTTTCATTTGGCTGTCACGCTTCAGCTTCTAGTGCTTGGCGTCGCGTGCGCCCTCATCATCGGGCTGGCAGCAGGTCTGCTACCTGCTCTGCGCGCGGCGAGAATGCCGGTGACAGCGGCACTCCGCGCGTAAACGGCATGATCCGGCGTACGGGAAATCGTAGGTATCCGAGCGCAGGAGACGGTGAATCTCCGCTTCGGTAAAGAAGAACGGGTGCCGTTGGCCACCAGGGACTTCGTCCGCAGGTAGTGGCCGCTCGTCAACCCGCCCCGGCCGAAGCGTGGAGTTACTGCTGGCAGGGGTTGCCGCCCAGCCCGAACGTCGCTGCGCAGGTCCTGGAACTCTGCTGGTTGTCCTTTAGGAACTGCTGAGAGTCTTTTTGCATGGCCTCCAACTGAGCACGCGTCACGCAGGTCCGCTGCTTGATGAGCGAGCCCGTGACCACGTCGTTTCGGCAGAACATCTCCTTGCCGTTCGCGACAACGCGCCGATATCCGGGGAAGTCGGTAGGCGTTTGCTTCTGCTGCGCGGCGAGCGCCGTCGCCGGGGCAGCTGCTCGACCGGCGCCCGCAGCGGCCGCAGGCGCCGGTGCCGGCGCTGGAGCCGGAGC
>JASHSR010000089.1 GCA_030038645.1 Gammaproteobacteria bacterium | reverse complement strand
GTCGATCGCGGACGCGGCGCTCGCCGGCGCTCGCGCCGCTTGCGCAACGATCCCGGCAAGGTCCAGCCAGCCGCGCACAGTCGGGTCGCGAGCCGTGCGCGGATCGATTTTCATGCCGTGCCCGCTCGCGTCGCGGAGCCCCTCGAGCAGAGTCACCCGCGCGGTGCGCCGCTCGGCGGGGGTCTCGAGAAAGCGCTCAGCCTCGATCTCGGCGCGTACGGCGTCGGCCGGGCGCGAGGCGGCGAGTGCCGCTCGGCGTTTGAGCTCGAGATAAGCCAGGGCTTGCGGTGCCGTGCCAGGCTCCCGGGCGAGCGCGATGTGGCGCCACGCCTGCTCGCCCTCGCCGCGCGCCAAATCGAGCTGAGCGACGAGCATCTGCCGCTCGAAGCTCTGCGCCGCGGTGAGCGGCGGTTGCAGGGCCGCGAGCACGCGCGCGGCGCCGTCGGTCTCGCGCGCCGCGAGATACGCGCCGGCCGCCCGCAGCAGCAACTCGGAGCGCTCGGCGCTGCCCTGACTGGCGAGCGCCTCGAATTCCCGGGCGGCGGCGGCCTGATCGCCCTGGCGCTCGAGGGCGGTCGCCTGCTCGAGGCTCGGCGGCGGGCCGCTCGGTGGCGGTACGGTCGCGCATGCCACGAGGAGGGCCAGCGTGAGGCCTGCGACGGCTCCCGCGGGGGCGACCACCGCGGCGCCGCGGGTGACCACCCCGGAAGCGGAGCTGATCACATCGGCGGCGCCGGCGACCAGGGCGGCGACGGAGCTGACCGCTGCAGCGGCGAAAGAGGGCATTCGTCGGTCGAGCATCGGTTGAAGGGTCTCGCCAAGCCGGGCAGGATGCCCCGGGGAATTATATGCGGTCGACACCGAGCTCACGCGAACACAGTGATCGGTCCAGGAGCGCTGGACGACTCGACGTCGTTGCGACACCTATCGGCAACCTGAGCGATTTGAGCGATCGCGCGCGGCAGAGCCTCGAGAGCGCCGACGTCATCGCCGCGGAGGACACACGGCACACGCTCGGCCTTCTGCAGGCGCTCGGGATTTCGCGGCCGCTTCTCTCCCTCCACGCTCACAACGAAGTGCAGCGCTTGCCGGAGCTGCTGGGCAGACTCGCGGCGGGCGAGACGGTCGCGCTCGTGAGCGATGCGGGCACGCCGCTCGTCTCCGATCCCGGCGCCGAGCTCGTCCGGCGCGCGCTCGCGGAGGGGATCGAGGTGCGGCCGATTCCGGGACCCTCCGCCGTCGTGGCCGCGCTCGTCGTCGCCGGCATCCCGGCGGACCGCTTCTGCTTCGAGGGCTTCCTCCCTGCCGGTGAGCGGGAGCGGCGCGAGCGGCTGGGCGAGCTCGCCGCCGAGCCGCGCACGCTGGTGTTCTTCGAGGCTCCGCACCGCATCGCCGCGAGCCTCGTTGATTTGGCAACGGCGTTCGGCGCCGAGCGCAAGGCGGCCGCGGCGCGCGAGCTCACGAAGGCGCACGAGACGGTGTACCGCGGGACGCTCGCGGAGCTCGCCGAGCGCGCGCGCGCCGAGCCGAGCTTCCAGCGCGGCGAGATCACGCTCGTCATCGAGGGGGCGCCGCCGAAGCCGCGGCAGGCCGACGAGCGCCAGCTCCGGCGGGCCGTCGAGCTCTTGGTCAAAGAGCTGCCGCCGGGGAAGGCCGCGGCGCTCGCCGCCCAGTTGATGGGCGTGAAGCGCAGCGACGCGTACGCGCTTGCTCTGCAAGTCGCGAAGCGACGCTGACGCTGCGCCGTGGGAGTTGAGTCCACGCGAGTCTGCCGATATCGTGCGCGTGGGAGTCGGCCGGGCAATCGCTGTTCTCACCAGCCACGCTGGGCGGGGATGGAGGAAAGTCCGGGCTCCGGCAGACGAGGTGCCAGGTAACGCCTGGGGGGCGCAAGCCCACGGAAAGTGCAACAGAAAGCAAACCGCCCAAGTCCGTGCCCTCGGGCACGGGCCGGCAAGGGTGAAACGGTGCGGTAAGAGCGCACCGCGTCGGTGGCAACACTCGACGGCACGGCAAACCCCACCTGGAGCAAGGCCAAATAGGGAAGCAGCGCCCCGGCGACGGGGCGCAGCGGTGTCTCGCACGCGCTTCCGGGTAGGCCGCTCGAGGCTCGCGGCGACGCGGGTCCCAGAGGAATGATTGCCCTCGACAGAACCCGGCTTACAGGCCGACTCCCTCGATCATGGCCTTCGGCCAACCACTCACGGGTCGCGCGAAGAGCGCGACCCGTGATCAGGCCCGCGGCGGATCAACTACTGTATGAGATTAGTCGGTCAAGCGTCTGATTGATAAGCGGACTCGTGCCCAAGCCCTGCTCGGGCGGCCCTGGATTGGCCATAAGTCGTTGTGACTGCGACTAATTTCTCACTCCACCTCATTGACAGCGCGTGCCGCCGATTCCTATAGTGGCGACAAGTGGGAAAAAGTGGGGGAGAGTGGGCGAGATCGCTCTGGGCTTGTGTTCCGCGGTGCAACAAAAGTCACGCTGGACGACAAAGGCCGGTTGGTCATGCCCACCCGGTACCGCGAGCCCATTCAGGAGCGCGCACAGAGCAAGCTCGTCGTCACGGTACACCGTGACCCCTGCCTCCTCATCTATCCCCTGCCCGACTGGGAGCAGACCGAGCAGAAGATCATGAGCCTTCCCAGCATGCACCCGCAGGCGCGCTGGCTGCAACGGGTCGTCGTGGGGCACGCCACCGATCTCGAGCTCGACGGGCACGGACGATTTCTGGTGCCGCCGGAGCTGCGCGAGATCGCGGGACTGCAGCGGCTCGCGGTGTTGATCGGTCAGGGCAGCCGCTTCGAGCTGTGGGACGAGGCGCGCTGGAGCGAGCAGCGCGATCTGTGGCTGAAGAGCGATGCGGGCGGCCTCGACACGGTGTCGCTGTAGCGGCGGGCACGGGACGGCGAATGGGATAACGGGAAGATGAAGGATCGGTGCGAGACGCCGCGGCTCGACGCTCCGCGAGCCGCGGCGGCTGGCGCCGATCGCTCATCCGGCAACAACGCAGCACCTTCAAGGGGGCGGTCTCGAGCCGCTTCGATTCGTGGATGAGTACGGGCACGAGCGCGCGCACGAGCCGGTGCTCGCCGATGAGGCGCTCGCTTTACTGGCCATCGAGACGGGTGGTTATTATGTCGATGCGACGTACGGCCGCGGCGGCCACACGGCACGGATTCTCGAGGCCCTGGGTGGAGAAGGTCGCGTGCTCGCGATCGATCGCGATCCGCAGGCCATCGAGGCCGGCCGCCGCCGCTTCGCCGGGGAGCTGCGGCTTACGCTCGCGCAGGCGTCGTTTTCGGATCTCGGTGAGCTCGTGCCGGCGCACGCGCACGGGCGCCCGTGCCGTGGCGTGCTCTTCGACCTCGGCGTCTCGTCGCCGCAGCTCGATGACCCGCAACGGGGCTTCAGCTTCCGCGCTGACGGCCCGCTCGATATGCGCATGGACCCGACACGCGGCGAGCCGGTCTCGGCTTGGCTCGCTCGGGCGGGCCTCGACGAGATACGCGAAGTGATCGCAGCCTATGGAGAGGAGCGTTTCGCGCGCCGTGTGGCGCAGGCCATCGTCGACGCCCGGAGCAAGCGGCCCATCGAGCGCACGGGCGAGCTCGCGGCGCTCGTCGCCCGCGCCGTGCCCACCCGCGAGCCCGGCAAGCACCCGGCGACGCGCACCTTCCAGGCATTGCGCATGCGCGTGAACGACGAGCTCGGCCAGCTCGAGCGCGGCCTCGTGGGCGCCGTCCAGACGCTCGCGCCGGGCGGCCGCCTCGTCGTCATCAGCTTTCATTCGGTGGAGGACCGCGTCGTCAAGCGATTCTTGCAGCGCGAGTCGAGCGTCGATCCGGCGCTCGCGGACCTGCCGGTGATCCCGCCGCAGGCGCTGCCGCGCCTGAAGCTCATCGGGCGCAAGGCGCGGCCCGCGGCGGCCGAATCCGCCCGCAATCCGCGCGCCCGCAGCGCTCTGCTGCGCGCGGCGGAGAAGCTGGGATGAGACTCACCAGCCCGCGCGCTCTGCTCTTCGTCGTGCCGCTGCTGTGGCTCGCCGTGCTCGGGTCGGCGGCGGCGGCCGTCTACTGCAAGCATCGCTCGCGCGTGCTGTTCGTCCAGCTCGAGGCGCTCGATGCGCACCGCGACAATCTCGACATCGAGTGGGGCCAGCTGCAGCTCGAGCAGAGCGCCTGGTCAACGCACGCGTTCGTCGAGAACGTGGCTCGCACCAAGCTCCACATGACGACCCCGGCGCCGCAGGACATCAGGCTCGTCTCGCCATGAGCCGCCGCCCGGAACGCGCGGACGCGCCGCGCTCCTTTCGCTGGAGGGCGTATTTCGCGTTCTGGCTGCTCGCCTGCGTCGCGGCGAGCCTGCTCTGGCGCGCCGTGAATCTGCAGCTCGTCAAGCACAGCTTCCTCACGAGCCAGGGCGATGCGCGCTTCACGAGGGTGGTCAGCATCTCCGCGCACCGCGGCATGATCACGGACCGCTACGGCGAGCCGCTCGCGGTGAGCACGCCGGTCGACTCGACCTGGGTGTACCCGAAGCAGGTCGCGGCGGCCACCGATCAGATCCAGCGGCTCGCGGCGGCGCTGCGCCTCGACCCCCAGGACCTCGAGCGGCGGGTGACGAGCAACCTCGACCGCGAGTTTCTCTACGTCGAGCGGCACCTGCCGCCCGCGAAGGCGCGCAGGATCAAGGATCTCGACATCCCGGGCGTCTACCTCTCCCGCGAGTACCAGCGCTATTACCCCGCGAGCGAGGTGACCGGCCAGCTCCTCGGCTTCACGGACGTGGACGACGCGGGGCAGGAGGGGATCGAGCTCGCCTTCGATCACTGGCTCGCCGGCGAGGACGGCGAGAAGCGCGTGATCCAGGATCGCTACGGCCGGGTGGTGCAGGACGTGGAGAGCATTCGGCCGGCGCGTCCGGGGCACGACCTCGTGCTGTCGATCGACCTGCGCCTGCAGTATCTCGCGTACCGGGAGCTCAAGCGCGCCGTGCAGGATCAGCGCGCCCGCTCGGGCTCGCTCGTCTTGCTCGACGTGCAGACGGGCGAAGTGCTCGCGATGGTCAATCAGCCGGCGTTCAATCCGAACGACCGGGACCAGATGCAGCCCGAGCTCTACCGAAATCGGGCGGCGACGGACATCTTCGAGCCCGGCTCCTCGATCAAGCCGTTTTTCATCGCCGCGGCGCTCACCTCGGGACGGTACGACAACCGGAGCATCATCGATACCTCGCCCGGCTACATCAAAGTCGGCGCGCGGATCTTTCCCGACGAGCACGACCTCGGTCGCGTCGACATCGCCACCATTCTCGCGAAGAGCTCGAACGTCGGCATGGCTCGCATCGCCTTGTCGCTGAGCCCGAAGCTGATCTGGACGACGCTCACCGATGTCGGCTTCGGGCGCGTGACGGCGAGCGGCTTTCCCGGCGAATCCGCGGGGCTGCTCAGCCACTACACGCATTGGCGGCCGATCGGGATCGCGACGATGTCGCACGGCTACGGCATCTCGGTCACGCCGCTGCAGCTCGCCCACGCTTACGCGACGGTCGGCTCGCTCGGCATCCTGCGCCCGATCACCTTCCTGCGCCTCGACAATCCTCCACAGGGCGAGCGCGTGCTGAGCGAGCACGTCTGCCGCGAGCTGATCGGCATG
>JASHSR010000088.1 GCA_030038645.1 Gammaproteobacteria bacterium | reverse complement strand
GCACAGCCGCCGCAAACCAGGATCTTCTCCGGCTGCTCGCGCCCCGAGCCGGAGGCGAGATAGAACTGCAGCGAGCGGCTCACCTGCTGGGTGAGGTCGTCGATGAAGGGGTCCAGCACCTCGGATTGATAGTTGGCGGGCAGGCCGCCCTCTTTCTTCGCGCGGCCCGCCTCCTCCATCGAGAGCCCGTAGGTCCGCATGATCTCCTCGGTCAGCTGCTGGCCGCCGAAGGCGAAATCGCGCGTGTAGATGACCTTCAAATTCCGCAGCACGCTGAACGTCGTGCTGCTCGCGCCGAAGTCCACCACGGCGATCGTGCGGTCGATCCCCCCGTCCGGCATCTGGTGCGTCATCAGCTTGCAGGCGTTCTCGAGCGCGAAGGCCTCGACATCCACGATCTTCGCGGAGAGCCCGGCCGCGCTCACCGCCGCCTGGCGCTGCTCCACGTTCTCGGTGCGCGTCGCGACGAGCAGCACGTCGTTCGTCTCGGTGTCCTTCTCCGACGGGCCGAGCACCTCGAAGTCGTAGCTCACCTCGTCCATGGGGAAGGGGATGTACTGATCGGCCTGCATCTCGACCTGCGCCTCGAGATCGCTCGAGCGCAGGCTGCGCGGCATTTGAATGATCTTGGTGATGGCGGCGTCGCCGCTGATGGCGATCGCGACCTCGCGGCTGCGGGCGCCCGAGCGCTTGACCGCGCGCCGCACGGCCTCGCCGACGGCCTCGGCGTCGACGATCGCTTTCTCGTTGATGGCGTTCTGCGGCATGGGCTCCGCCGCGTACGCCTCGACTCGGTACTGCCCGCCGGCCATGGCGAGCTCGATGAGCTTCACGGACGACGTGGTGATGTCGAGTCCGAGCAGCGGGCGGTATCTGCGCTGAAATAGGAACATTCTCATTCCTTATCAGTTATTTACGCCCGAAAGCGTCCGCCCTGTGTGAAAGCCGGAGGCACTATATATCAGCCTAAGTTAAATAGAACGTGAGAGGTCTCACGAAACGCTCGTGGCGCCGTGAGCGCGCTCTTGCCGCACATCGATTCAACGAATTTCGCCGCGATCGGTCCAAGCGTCACTTGGAGAGCAAAGCTACGGTGCACGCCGCGTGAGCAGGAGAGAGGGGAGGTACGGCGCCGCGTCCTTATGCCCGCCATGGCTGACGGCAGGCAGATGGTTTAAGGTTCGCGCCGGCAACCCCGCTGTCATAGGCGCTCACGCCCGTAGACCGGAGGCTTTGCGTCCCCACCTTTCGGTGAGTTTGCCCTTTCGATCGGGCGCTACTATGCATAGCAGTCCAAATCGACGCAAGCCAATGGAGTGTTTTTGTGATGCGGGTTCTGTAAAACTGCTCGCGCGACTCGACAGCCGCCGTCGCTCTTTTAAGCTAGATTTCCTTGGTCGCGCGTTACGGCCGCGAGGAATGTCGGGCGCAAGCCCACGACGAGCCCCGTGAGACGGAAAATCTTTCGAATTCTGGGTTTTGCCGCGGGCAGTGTGATCCTCGTCACACTTTTGGGCATCTTCGGCCTCTCCTGCAGCTACGTGTATCTCGAGCCGTCGCTTCCGTCGGTCGAGTCGATGCGCAACGTCGAGCTGCAGGTGCCCTTGCGCGTCTACACCCGCAGCGGCGATCTGATCGGGCAGATCGGAGCGGAGCGCCGCATTCCCGTGAGCTACGCGCAGATCCCGCTCATCATCAAGCAGGCTTTTCTCGCCGCCGAGGACGACCGCTTCTTCCAGCACCACGGCATCGACTACTGGGGCTTGCTGCGGGCCATCGCCGTCGACATCGCGACGGGCCAGCGAGCGCAGGGCGCGAGCACCATCACCATGCAAGCGGCCCGCAACATGTTCCTGACATTCGACAAGACTTGGCGGCGCAAGCTCGAGGAGACCTTTCTCACGTACCGCATGGAGCACGAGTTCACCAAGGAGCAGATATTCGGGCTCTACCTCAACGTCATCTTCTTCGGCGAGCGAGCCTACGGCGTTGCGGCCGCGGCGCAGACCTTCTTCGGCAAGCCGCTCGATGAGCTCACGGTCGCGCAAGCGGCGACGCTCGCCGGCATCGCCCAAGTGCCCTCGCGCTACAACCCGATCGTCAATCCGCAGTTTGCGAAGGTCCGCAGAACCTACGTGCTGAGGCGCATGCGCGAGCTCGGCTTCATCAGCCCCGCGGTCGCGGCGGCGGCGAACGCGGAGCCGATCGACGCAACCGAGCACGGGCCGGCCTATGACGTCGAGGCGCAATACATCGCCGAGATGGTGCGCGAGGAGATGCTCCGCCGCTTCGGCCCTCGCGCCGAGACGGCGGGATACAAGGTCTACACCACGATCGACGGACGGCTGCAGTCCGCCGCCAACCGCGCCGTGCGTCTCGGCCTCATCGAGTACGACCGCCGGTACGGATATCGCGGGCCGGCAGGTCATGTCGATCTTCAAGGGCGGGCGCAGCCCGAGGCGCTCGAGGCGCTGCTCGATCCGTACCCCTCGATCGGGCTGCTGACGCCGGCAGTCGTGGTGTCGGTCGCCGATACCTCGGCCGACGTCTTCGTCAAGTCGATCGGGCCGCAGACGATGAGCTGGGACGGACTGTCGTGGGCGCGCAAGGCTCGAGCCGACGGGCCCCCCGGTCCGATGCCGAAGAGTGCCGCCGATGTGCTGGCGCGCGGCGACGTCGTCTACGTCGTCACCGACCGCGCGGGCGCCGCGCAGCTCGCGCAGGTTCCCGAAGCCGAGGCCGCGCTGGTCGCGCTGGATCCGAGCGACGGCGCCGTCGCGGCGCTCGTCGGCGGATTCGACTACTTCACGAACAAGTACAACCGCGCCGTGCAAGCCAAGCGGCAGCCGGGATCGGGGTTCAAGCCCTTCCTGTACTCCGCCGCGCTCGACGACGGGTTCACGCCGGCGTCCATCCTGCTCGATGCGCCGATCGTGATGGACGACCCGGGGATGGAGTCGGTGTGGCGGCCCGAGAACTCGGAGCGCGACTTCCGCGGTCCGATGCGGCTGCGCGAGGCGCTGGTGTGGTCGCGCAACCTCGCCTCGATCCGGCTGCTGAGGCAGATGGGCATCAAGTACGCGACGGAGTACGCGACGAGATTCGGCTTCGACGGCGCGGGCCTGCCGCAGAATCTCACGCTCGCGCTCGGGACGCTGCAGGTGACGCCTCTGCAGATGGCCTCGGCTTACGCGGTCTTCGCAAACGGCGGCTTCCGCGTCGATCCGTACTTCATCGATCGGATCGTGGGGCCCTCGGGCAACCTCGTCTGGCAGGCTGAGCCGCGCATCGCGTGCCGGCCGTGCGAGCAGCCGGCCGATCTCGCGAGCCTCGGCAAGCCGGCGGGTGTGCCCGGTGCGGCTGCGCCGGCGCCGGGGGC
>JASHSR010000008.1 GCA_030038645.1 Gammaproteobacteria bacterium | reverse complement strand
CCATTTAAAAGCCACCTTAACCGGAATAGCGCGGGCGTAACCTCTGACTGGGTCTTGGAGCGCCCTGTCATTTCGCCGCTGCGGCGAGTCCAAACGGCATCGGGGGCCGGATCGGAGAGCGGGGCGACCGGTGTGAGCAGCTCGTAAGCCCAGAGCAGCGCCAGGCAGGCGGCCGCGGCCGTGCCTGGTCGACCTTTTCGGCATCGCCTATCGCACGAACACCGTGCCGATCTTCGCGGCGGCCTCGGCGTGAGTCAGATTGCGAGCGAGCCTTGCCCGACGAAGGTTCGCGCCGAGGCGGCGCAAGGTATCCCCTCGCCGGCGACGCTCAACGACCGAGGCGCTCGAGCCCGAGTGGCTCGTCCACCTCGACTCCGAATTCCTCGGCGTGTCGCAGGCCCCATTGATACAGCGCGGCGAGCGGCGCCTTCAGCGACTGGCCTCTCGGCGTGAGCGCGTACACGTCGGCCGCGCGCTCACCGGGGAGTCTGCCCTTCGCGACGAGTCCCTTCTCCGCGAGCTCCTGCAGCCGCTCGCTCAGCACCTTGTCGCTCAATTTCGGCATCAATGCTCGCAGCTCGCCATAGCGGTGGGGACGCAGTCTCAGGTAACACAGAATGACCGTCTTCCACTTGCCGCCGAGCACCTCGAGCGCGAATTCCGTCGGACAGTTGAATTCCTTCGTCAGCCTCTTCGCCATGTGCTCCCCTGCCAGTCGTGCGGAGCATCGCAGATGGCGGTCGTACTTACCAAACGGTGCGTTGAACCACGCTCGCCCGGCCGTATGCTGTTCGCCGCGGCAGTCAGCGGCCGGCCACGCGCTCGAGCGCGCAACGAGAATCTTTGGGGGGAGGCGCCTCATGAGAATCGGAGTGATCGGGGCGGGAAATGTCGGTGGCGCGCTCGGCCGACTCTGGGCGAGGAGAGGCCATGAAGTGGTCTTCGGCGTCCCCGATCCGCAGAATCCGCGGCGCGCGGCGTTGCTCAAATCGACCGGTGGTCGCACGCGCGTGGCCGCCGTCGCGGATGCCGCCGCCTTCGGCGATGTCATCGTGCTTGCCACGCCGTGGTCGGCGACCGAGGAGGCGATCCGCTCGGCAGGCGATCTCACCGGCAAGACGCTCATCGATTGCACCAATCCGCTTGCGGCGGATCTCTCCGGGCTGACGCTCGGCACGTCCGACTCGGCGGGGGAGCAAGTGGCCCGCTGGGCGAAGGGCGCGAGGGTCGTCAAGGCCTTCAACACGATCGGAGCGGAGAACTTCGGCGACCCGCTCTTCGGCGAGCAGTCCGCGAGTCTGCTCATCGCAGGCGATGAGCCGAGCGCCAAGTTGACGGTGACCCGGCTCGCGACCGAGCTCGGTTTCGAGGTCGTCGATACCGGCCCTCTGAAAGCGGCGCGATGGCTCGAGCCGCTCGCCATGCTCTGGATCCATCTCGCCTATGCGCAGGGATTCGGACCGAAGGGGCACGCCTTCAGGCTGCTGCGGCGCTAGATTCGCGCGCTCGGCGCCCCGGGTCGGGGCGGTGCACTCCCGATGGCCCACGGACTCAGAGTAGAAAGGGGATCAGCATCTTGGTGCGCTGCTGATACGCAGGATAGGCGTCGGGGAATTGCTTCGTCATGTCCCGCTCCTCCACCCGTGCAGCGTACACGAAATACACGAGAGCCAGAGCGAAGAGCACGAGCCACATCGGACTCACCGCAATCGCCGAGCCCACCATGAGGAGCAGAATTCCCGAATAGATCGGATGACGTACGTAGGCGTAGGGGCCGGACGTCACGAGCTCGTGTCCCTCTCGCAACGACATCGGCATTCCCCAGTTCCGTCCGATGTACGCCCGTGCCGAGGCCGCCAACGCGACGCCGGCCACGCAGATGATGACGCCGATGGTCGCCGCAACCGAGCCGGGAGCCGGCGTGCGCCGCGCAATGTGGACGAGGAAATCCCGGGATCCGGGCAGCCGGATGAGGAGGATCGCCACGATCAAGAGGACGAGCCGGATGCCGACATAGCGCCTCCACGAGCCGGGCCGAGCGGACCTCTTCGCGCCGGACGCCGAGATCAGCCAGTAAGCGATGAGCCCCAGCCAGCAGAGATTGACGAGCGTGCGCGGAAAGCTCATCGCCGGATTGCCCGCTCAGACTTGCCGGCGGACCTGCCGGCGTGCGGCCTTGGACGCGGACACATACCGGGTCGCCTCGCGGCCACCGCCGCTACGTCGGGCGCAGCGCCACCGCGATCGGCAGTCGCGCCGCGCGAATCGCGGGAAGCAGACCGCCGAGGAGCCCGATGCCGCAGGCCCAGGCGACACCCACGCCGACGAGGCTCGGCCCCACGAGCAGCTTGAACATGATCTGGCTGTCGAACTCCCCGCTCCCGGTGCTCAAGGCATTGCCATTGAACAGCAACCACGCGACGCCCGCGCCGATCAGCGCGCCAAGGACCGACAGCAGCATCGCCTCCGCGAGGACCGACACCACGACGCCCGCCGGGCCGAAGCCGATCGCGCGCAGCGTGGCAATCTCGCCCGTGCGCGCGGCAACCGCCGAGTACAGGGTGTTGAGGGCAGTGAAGACGGCGCCGATCGCCATGATCGCGCCGACGACGGTGCTCACGACGTACAGCAGTCCCGCGAGCTGCTTCGACTGTCCCTGGTAATAGTCCTGCTCGCGATCCACGTCGATCTCGAGCGAGGAATTCGCGAGCAGGGCTCGGCGAAACCGATCGAAGGAGGCCGGCGAATCGAGCCGCACGGTGGCGGAGCTATAGGCGCCCCAGTTGAAGGCGGAGATGAGCGTATGCACGTCCGCCAGGATCTCGGAATCATGCGAGTCGCCGCCGCTCGTGAACCGGCCGACCACGGTCCAGTCCTTGCCGCCGAGATCGACGTGACGGCCGATCTCGAGACCCGAGAACTGGGCGGCGGCGGCCGACCCTACCACTATCTCGCGCAGACCGGGCCGGAACATTCGTCCGGCCACGATCCGCCATTCCGGGTGAACCAGGAACGCGACTGCGCCCGTGCCCCGTACGGTGACACTTGCCTCGCCGCCCGAGCGCTGTGGAAGGTTCAACCCGATGATGTACTCCGGGCTCACGGCGGGCTCGCCGTGCGGACCGCGGAGCACTCCGGGGGCGTCCTGGATCGGCCCGAGCCAGTCGAAATCGACGTTGCTCAGGCCCTCGCTGGTGGCCGCCTTGTGAAGCACGATCGCGCGCGAGGGGTCTCCCGTGTTCGCGAGCGTTCGGCTGAGTCCTGTCGCCATGCCGAGGACGGACACGAGCACCCCGACGACCCCCGCGACTCCGATGACCACGACGAGGGAGGGCGCGAGGCGCTGCGGCAGGCTCTTGAGGCTCATGGCCGTGACGGCGGCGATCTGCTTCCACACGCGAGTGTCCCCTCGATCCTTCAACGCGCCGCGAGCGCCGTCGCCACATCGAGCCGCAGCGCGCGCCACACCGGAGGCACGGAGCTCACGAGCGCCAGGCACACGGCAATCGCGAACCCGATGCCGATGACGGACAGGGGGATGGGTATGGCGCCGAGACCGAGCTGCTGGATGACCGGAGGGAAAGCGACCGCCGCGAGCGCGAGCCCGCACAGCGCAGCGCCGAGGCACAGCAGCATCGCCTCGAGCACGACCAGCACGGCGATGACGCCATTCGGGTATCCGAAGGTCTTGAGCACGGCGAACTCCGCGATGCGCCCGCGGACGGACTGCATCATCGTGTTCGCGGTGAGCGCGAGCAGCGTGAACAGCACGGCTCCGACGATCGCATTGATCAGGAAGCGAATGTTGCCCGTCCGCCGGATTTGCGACTGCATCCAGGCCCTCTCGGGCTGCGTCAGCGTGGGCGTCCCCGAGTTGCGGAACCGAGCGTCGATCTCCTCGCTGATGCGCGTCGCGCTCGCCGGATCCTTGATGCCGACGATGAACATGGAGGCCTGATCCTTCTCGCCTCCGGCGTCGGAGAAGTAGTCGTAGTTCATCCACAGCTCGTCCGCCGGAAGGGCGCCGTTCTTGAAGCGGTAGATGCCGACGATCGTGAACGCCCAGTTGCGGCTGCCGTCCGGGTGCTGCCAGATGGGCGTCCCGATGGTGATGCGGTCGCCGACTTTCCACCCGTAACGGCTCGCGAGGTCCGCACCGACGAGCACGCCGGTGCGCGTGCTCAGCATCGCGGCCCGCTCGTCCGCGGGAAGCACGAGCTCCGGATAGATCTTGAACAGCGCCGCCATATCCAAGGCGTTCCCGCCGACCCCATTCTTCGGATCCAGGTAATAGCCGCCGAAATACCCGTTTGCGGCCACGGCCGTCACGCCGGGGATCCGCTCGATCTGATCCCGCAAGGCGATCGGCATCCAGCGGGTAAAGCCCATGCGGTTCACGATCCGCAGACGCGTATCGCTCATCGAGTTGACCAGCACATCCAGGCCGCCGATCACCCCATGCAGGACGCCGAAGAGGAGAAAGGCGACCACGATCGACAGGAACGTGAGCAGCGTCCGCAGTCTGCTGCGGAGAAGGGCGGCCCAAACGAGCGGCAGGTACTTCATGAGAGCGGTTGCAGGGGACGGGACTCGGCGGGTCGCATGGTAGCTTAGACTTCCGCCGGCCGCATTCGGTTTGACTGGCCAACGCGCGGGTCCCCCCGGCTCCGTGGAACGCCGCGACGCCGAGGTGGCCGCGAGTCGGGAGAAGTCGAGCGCGCGGCGGCAGCAACGGCTCGGCCGCAATTTGTGGTCGGGTTACCGCGTAGATATGATAACGGCGAGCGCGAAGCTCGAGCCGGATGGGCGGGTTCAAACAGGGCGGGTGCGTATGTCATGCTCGTACAGAACTGCCGCAGGGCGTCTCGCCGTGCTCGGACTCATGCTGCTCGCGACGCCCATGACGTTCGCGCAAACAGCGTGCGGAGCGCTGGCGGCGCCGCCTTCCGGGATCGTGCCGCCGGGCGACACGCTTCGGGCCGGCCACCTGGGACGGGAAGTCGGCGATCTCCCGGACATCATCCACTTCTACAGCGATCTCATCGGGCTCGGCCTGGTCGGGCCCCGCACCGCGCCGCTTCGATTCATGGTGAGCCATCCGCTCGCGGAGTTCGCCGAGCTGGGAGAGGATGCGAACGCCTACGATTCGGTGAGCCGCGTGTCGCTGCTTCCGATCCCCGGAACGGCCGCGACGGCGGGCGGCCCGCAGATGACCATCGAGGCGATTGAGATCAAGGGCATCCGGTCCCGTCCCTATCGCCCGGCGCTCACCGATCCGGGCGCGAGCTACCTGAAGCTCATCGTGCGCGATCTCAACGCGACGCTCGCCGCGCTCAAATCCGAGCGTACTCCGATCATCACTATCGGCGGAGATCCGGTGGAGCTCTCCGGGTGGCCCGGCATGACCGGTCGAATTCGGGCGATCTTCGTGCGGGATCCCGATGGATACCCCGTCGAGCTGATGCAGGTGACGCCGGCGCCGCCGAGCACCGCGCCGGCGGACTCCAAGGTTCTCGGCGCGCGCGTCACGGTGGTGGTGGACAATCTCGAGGCGACGTGTCGCATGTACCGGCGTCTGGTCGGACCCGCCTTGAAGTTCTGGGTGAGTCCGACGCTGCTCGGGGACGAGGCCTACGAGACGCTCACGAATCACGCCGGCCGCTTTCGCCTCGCGGTGGCGATGGTGCCGGGCTCCCCGGTCGCCCTGGAGCTCATCGAATACGCGAATCACAACCGGCATTTCAAGCGCGCGTATATCCAGGACCCCGGCACCGCTCATTTCCTGTTCATGACCCAGGACGACGACGTGATCATCCGCCGCGTCCGCGCCGCGCACCTTCACACGCTGAGCCGCTCGAACGCGCCGGTCTACTTGAGCTCGACGGTGCGCTCCTTCTTCGTGCCGGACCCGCAGGGGTTCTGGCTCGAGTTCATGGACCGCGTCGCGCAGCGCAACCCGCAGGGGAAGTAAGTCCGAGCCGGCGGCGCGCACAATGATCGCGCTTCACAGAGCCCTTCTGGGCGTCGCGGCCACAGGCGCACCGTGGGCGGGAGAGAGCTTTGGACGGAGACGTTGACGCCAGGATCGAGCAGGTTCTCGCCGAATACGACGCCCGCGCGGCCGCCGAGCAGTCGCTGCATGCCGCCGGCTGGGACGCGGACGAGCGGCGCGATCAGCTGCTCCTGAGGATCGGCCCGGAGACGGGGCGCCTCGTGAGCATCCTCGTGCGAGGCGCAGGCGCACGCAGCATCGTGGAGCTCGGCACCTCCTTCGGCTATTCGACCGTCTGGCTCGCCGCGGCCGCGCGCGCGACGGGCGGGCGCGTCGTCTCGATCGATCTGGCTCGGCACAAGCAGGACTACGCGCGGACCATGCTCGAGCGCGCGGGGCTCGCCGAGCACGTCGACTGGCGCACGGGCGATGCGCTCGAGATCCTGAAGACGCTCGACGGCCCGCTCGACTTCGTGTTGGTCGACCTGTGGAAGGACCTCTACATCCCCTGCTTCGACTTGATCGCCCCCAAGCTCTCTGCGGGCGCGATCCTCGTCGCGGACAACATGCTGCGCCCCGAGTTTGCCCGCCCGGACGCCGACCGCTATCGCGCGCACGTTCGCAGCTATCCCGGCATGGAGTCGGTGACGCTCAACGTGGGGAGCGGAATCTGCGTGAGCCGCTACGCGCCGACGGGTCGCCCGTCCCGCCCGCGCGCTTCGTCCCGCCGATAGCGACGATGTCGCGCGATCGATGTCCGTCGCGCAGCCAAGGCTGCGTCGCAGCGCCGCGCCGTCAAACGCGGCGCGCGTTTCGTGACGCCTGCCAGTCCGAGCGGCTCTGGCCCCAGATATCCACCGCCTGGCTCTCATACGGCGGCGGCAGCCGCCCCGGCCCCCGGTTGCGGGAGCCCAGCTTGTGGGCAACGCGCTGCGAGATCACGTTTTCCGGGCTGATGGTGTGAATGATCTCGGTCCATTCGAGAGTGGCGAACGCCCAGTCGATCGTCGCCGCGGCCGCCTCCGTCGCGTATCCGCGGCCCCAGCAGTCGCGGACGATGGCCCAGCCGATCTCCGGCCCCGGCCATCCTTCGGGCTGCCAGGGTCCGACTCGGCCGACCCACCGGCCGGTCGCCTTTTCGATCACGGAGAACATGGCGCAGCCGGTCAGATGCCAAGCGCCGGCTACGGACATGAAGCCGCGCCATGCAATGGCGCGCGGCTGTGGGGCGCCGATGAATCGCGCGCTCTCCGCATCGGCCATCAGCGCGGCCCACGCATCGAAGTCCTCGATGCGAAGCGGCCTCAAATGAAGGCGCGGGGTCGTGATTTCCACCTCGCTGCGACTCATGGCGCGCAGTATTGCACAGCGCGAGCCGTGAGCAGCGGACGGGCCTCGCGTGCGCCTGCGGCGAGAGCGGCGGCGGCCATCCATCCCGCGCCGGCCGCTTTCAGCAAACGGCTCGTCCGCAGAGCGTCGCTTATCGTCGATCTCCCGCCTCTGTGTTGAGCTCGGGCGCCTCCTCCACGTGGGGGGAGTCCCATACGGCGGATTTCATGCCGTAGGGGACGGCGTTGATCACTGCCTCGATCTGATCGAGCTTGCCGCCGTGGATTTGGAAGAGCTCCGAGATCTCCAAGGTGAGCGGCGCCTTGACGGGAGAGGGAACGGTCATGCCGTTCGTGAGATGCAGGGTCTTGAGCACGCCCCGGT